>CACZSA010000220.1 GCA_902783705.1 uncultured Ruminococcus sp. | reverse complement strand
GAGGCCTCTTGTGCGCCAGCCGCGCAGGCGAAAAAAGCGTCGGATCTGCAAGATCCATCATCCGCAAGCGTCAGCGCGCAAGCCGCAGGAAGGTGCGGATTCCTTCATCCGCAGGCAGAATGAGTTTCTCAATTCTGTATTCTCCGCCCCTCTCCGGTCTCGCCTCTTTGATAGCGGCGAATAACGCCGCGCATCTCTTCCGCCCCTTCGTCGGTCCAGCGGAATTCGAGAGCTTCGGCGCCGCGGAGGTTGTTCAGCCGGTCACCCATCCATACGGGGACGGCATTATAGACCACGTTCACGCAGTCCGCCTCGCCGATCACCGGGAAGCTCGCGCCCACCCGGTCGGTGAGGGTCCCGTGACAGGCGTCCGGTTTGTGCCGTTCGGGATCGCGGCCTCCCCGTCCTACGCACGCGCGGTTCCCGGCCCGCAGGACGCACTTCGCGAGGGTCATGACTGGAATCTTCCCGTACACGATCGGGACGAGCGCCATGGCCCGCACGGCGGCGCAGGGGACCTCCGGCGAAGCGGCGACCGCCGCGCATCCGAGCCTGCGGTAGAGAGCGGCGGCGGCGGCGTTCGTGACGTTGGCGCGGAAGGAGGCGTCGGCGGTGAATCCCCGGTCGAGAGCGGCCCGGATCTGCCCCGGCGTGTGACATTCGATCCGGCGGCATCCGGCCTCCCGCACGGCGTCCAGCAGCGCGCCCATCCGCTCGTCCGGGAGCGGGAACACGGGCAGCGACGCCGTGATCTCCGGGGGATTTTCGAGGTTCAGCCGATCGAGCGCATCCTTCGCCCGGCGCGCGTCCCACGCGGAGACGGTCACCCGGGCAAACGACGCGAGGATCTCCCCGAGAATCTCCGGGTCCCCCTCGAGCGCCGCCGCGTCCGCGAGGTTCAGCACCCACGGCGCATGGTCGGCTTTCGGGAATTTCGGGGCCGTGTACGGGGCGGGTTTCCGGACCGCCTGCCGGATTTCCGATGCGGGCTCAGCCTCCCCCCGGCCGTCCTTCGACAAAGCCTTCTCCAGCTGCTCCACCGCGCGGCGGCGCAGGTCGTTGAGGCGGCTCACGGGCATCCAGAGGCCGTCGTCGAGGGCGATCTCGAGCGCGTCGAGGGTAAATTCGGTCCCGCCGAGCTTCGACAAGCTCTTCGTGACCGCGTCCTGATCGAGGGGCTTTCCGCTCGCCTCGTCGGGGAAGTCTCCGGTCTCCGTCACGCGCGCCTCCCCGCAGTCGAGGGTCAGGGAGGAAGGCATTCCGCGTCGGCAGACGAATTCCATGCGGAGCTTCCGGGAGGTCCGGTCCGCGCGCTCCCGCTCCTCGGTCCACAGGCGCTGGTTCAGGGCGAGCCGCACTTTCTGCGTGACCGCGCGGGAGGGCTCGTAGTCCTTCGCGGTCTCGCTGACCCGCTGTCCGATCATGGAGTCGTTGTACTTCCCGGCGAAATAGCCGTCGGTGAAGCCCCGGTTGAACAGGTCTGCGAGCTTCTTTGTCTCCTTCGGATCGGCGGCCCGGCGTTCGTCGAGGAGGCGGCGGTAGATCGACGTCACGCCGTACACATAGCCCGCGGGCTTGAGGCGGCCTTCGATCTTGAGCGAGCAGACGCCCGTTCCGATCACCGCGGGAATGTCCCCGGCGAGGCACATATCGGCGAGGGACAGGGGCGTCGGGCCGTTCTTTTTCGCCTCGGGATCGACCGTATAGGGCAGGCGGCAGGGCTGGGCGCATTCGCCGCGGTTGCCGCTCCGTCCGCCGCAGAACCACGACATCAGGCACTGTCCCGAGCAGGAGACGCAGTGCGCGCCGTGGAGAAAGATTTCGATTTCAAGCGGTCCGCCCGTCAGCGCGGCGATCTCCTCGCGGGAGAGCTCGCGGGGCAGGACGAGGCGGCGGAATCCGAGGTTCGCGAGGCTCCGGCAGTCGGCGGGCGAGCCCATCGAGGTCTGCGTGCTCGCGTGGAGGACGGCGTCGGGCCAGCGCTTGAAGATCTCCTCCGCGAGGCCCATGTCGGCGATGATGATCGCGTCGGCGCAGCTGTCGTCGGCGGGGGAGAGGATCCGGTCGCAGAGGCGCAGGGCTTCGTCCATCTCGCGGTCGCGGATGCGGGTGTTCACCGTGATGTGCGCCCGCGCGCCGGCGGCATGGGTGAGGCGGATGGCGTCGGAGAGCGCGTCCCCGGCGAAATTCTTCGCGCGCATCCGGTTCGAGAAGAGGGAGGAGCCGAAATAAACGGCGTCGGCGCCTGCGGCAAGGGCGGCCCGGAGGCTCTCGTCCGATCCCGCGGGGGCGAGGAGCTCGGGAAGTTTCTCGTTCATGCGCGTCCCTCCTGTTTTCTCTCTTTTTCCGCTCTGAGGAGCGCGCGGATCCGTTCGAGCTTCTCCTCCCGGCTCATCCCGGGATAAGCGCTCATCCCGGAGTGCGCGGGCGCGTCGGATCCGGTTGTCTGCATGCCGCCGAGGGCGCGTCTGGCCCGGCGCAGTTCGCCCTCCATCGCGCCGATCCGCTCCGCCTGCTCGTCCGCCTCGGACAGAAGGTCCACGGCGAGGAGGAGCGCGGCGTCGAGGCGTCCGTCGTGCGTGGCGAGGCGGGGATTGGCCTTCGCCATTTCGCCGAGGCGGGCGTTGATCCGGCCCTCGATCGTGCGCACCCGCTCGTCCGGCAGGTCGGTGAGGACGGTGAGGAAGCGTCCGGCGACGCGCAGGGTGACGCGGTGTTTTTCGGTTTTTCCGGCGATGTTCGGCACGGCCCGGACCTCCTTCCGGCGGGTAACGACAGGTCCCGCATTATATCCTACATATTATACACGATCCCGCGCGCAAAAGAAAGGGGTATTTGTGAATTTCTCAAAGGAATCGGGGGAGGGGAAGGGGATTGAAAATAAAAAAAGGGCTGTCGCATTAACTTCAGAAATGGAGAAAATGCGACAGCCCCTTTTGATTTTTGAAACCGGGTTCCGGTTTTCATATCCTTTCAGACAAAACATTGT
>CACZSA010000219.1 GCA_902783705.1 uncultured Ruminococcus sp. | reverse complement strand
CAGGGCGTTCAGGGTGGCGAGGTACCGCTTCGGGATCTCGTGCGACGGATGCATGACGCGGTTGGTCAGCTCGCCGTCGTCCGTGCACAGAAGAAGCCCGTCGGAATAGAGGTCGAGCCGTCCGACGGGATAGACGCGGGTGCCGACGTCTGCGATGAGATCGGCGACGGTCCGGCGTCCGGCTTCGTCGGACATGGTGGTGACATATCCCACGGGTTTGTTGAGCAGGATGTAGGTGTGCGGGCGATCCCCGGAGGATTCCCGCCACAGAACAGGCTTCCCGCGGACGGCGACGCGGTCCTCGCCCGGGGTGACCTTCATGCCGAGGGAGGCGGGGAGTCCGTTGACGGTGACGCTGCCCGCGAGGATCTCCCGCTCGGCTGCGCGCCGGGACATGACGCCGCACTCGGTCAGATATTTCTGGAGTCGGATGGGTTCCATTTGTGTTATCCGTTTCGGGTGAAATGGCTGAAAAAGGAGGATTTCTCGGGCAGCGGGACGCTCTCCTCCGCCATGAGCGGCAGCGCGGCGACCTCATGCCCGTCCGCCGTGAAGACGACCCGCCCGAGCACGTCGCCCGCATGCACCTCCTCGAGCAGGAGGCGCCTGGCTTCGATCCGCGCGTCGATTTGGGGCGGCCCGTCGAAGAAGATCCGCGTGAGCGGGATCCGGTTCGAGACCGTCACGGCGCCGTCCGCGGCATGAGGGCAGGGGATCGCATAGACAAACTGCCCGGCTTCGGCGAGGGTCACGGCGTGACAGCGGGCGAATCCCTCGTCGAGGAGGCTCAGATGATCGTTCCAGTCGTCCGGCGCGTTCAGCGTGACGCAGACGAGGGCGACGCCGTCCCGCTCTGCGGCGGAAACAAGGCACCGTCCGCTTCGCCGCGTGAATCCGGTCTTGACTCCCACGACGTCGTCCGAGAGGCGGAGCAGGCGGTTGTGATTGAGTAGCACCCGCGCGCCGCCCTCCCGCTCGATCGTGTGACGGCGGGTGGAGACCATCGTGCGGAATGCCGGATTCGCCATCGCGGCGACGGTCAGCTTCGCGAGATCGCGGGCCGTGGTATAGTGCTCCTCGTCGTCGAGGCCGTGGGGATTGGTGAAGTGCGTGTCCGCGAGTCCGAGGGCGTCGGCCTTCTCGTTCATCATCGCGGCGAACCCCTCGATGCTTCCGCCGACTGAGAGCGCCAGCGCAGCTGCGGCGTCGTTCGCGGATTCAAGCAGGACGGACCAGAGCAGGTCCTCCGCCGTGATCTCCTCGCCGGGCCGCAGATAGACGCTCGAGCCCTCCACGCCGCAGGCCTCCGCGGGCACTCGGACGACGGTGTCCGGGGATGTGTGCTCCAGCGCGACGAGGGCGGTCATGATCTTGGTGGTCGAGGCCATCGGAAGACGGCGGTCCGCGTCCTTTTCATAGAGCGGGGTCCCGGTGGTCGCCTCGATGAGGATCGCCGACGCGGCGGATACCTCCGAGGCATGGACGGGGATCCCCTGGGGGATGAGCAGGGCAAGGAGCATACAGATGGACAAAAAGCGTTTCATGCGCGGCCTCCGTGACAGAGTGGATTTGACTCTATCATGCGCAGAGGGACGCGCCGCGATACGGGGGAGTTTCTGTCAGATCTTGTTTTCCTCGCCCTTTTTGGAGAAAACGCCCTTGATGCGTTCGAGCAGATCGGGAGAGCGTTCGAGGAATCCGACCACCTGCGCGACGGAATCCGCGGGAGCCGCCGTCGAGGTCGCCGTGGTGTTGACGTTGAGGATGTTGACGTTCCCGTCCGCCTGCACGACGAGGAAGGCCACGGGCGTGACGGTCAGACCCGTGCCGCCGCCTCCGCCGAAGTTGTTCGGCTTGTTGGATACGTCCTTTTTCGCCGCGTAGTCCACGCCGCCGGACGCATATCCGACGGAGATTTTGGAGATCGGGATGATGGTGGTGCCGCTCGCCGTTTCGATGGGATCGCCGACGATGGTGTTGGCGTCGAGCATGGAGCGGATGGAGTCGAGGGAGGTCTTCGCGATCTCTCCGATGCGGTTG
>CACZSA010000218.1 GCA_902783705.1 uncultured Ruminococcus sp. | reverse complement strand
GAGATTGCCACGTCAGGCGTCTCAGGACGCCTTCCTCGCAATGACAATGTTTTGTCTGAAAGGATATGAAAACCGGAACCCGGTTTCAAATGCAAAAAAGGCTGTCGCATTTTCTCCATTTCTGAAGTGAATGCGACAGCCCCTGATTGACCTGAGGTGGAATCGGTCTCGCCTGCGGGCTCGGTCAGGGTGCGGGAAAACAGTCCCCCGGACTGTTTTCTGACACGCACCCGTTCGATTCCCCCAAAAAAGAAAAGAGATCGGAAATCCGATCTCTTTGATTGACCCGAGGGGGAATCGAACCCCCGTTACTGCCGTGAAAGGGCGGTGTCTTAGCCTCTTGACCATCGGGCCGGATACGCGCAGGAGAATTTATTGGTAGCGGAAGTTGGACTTGAACCCACGACCTATCGGGTATGAACCGATTGCTCTAGCCAACTGAGCTATTCCGCCACATTCCGAACGAACCGGGTGTCCGGCTCCCTCGCAACGGTGATATTATAACACAAGCGGCCTTCTTTGTCAACACTTTTTTTCAAAAAAACTAAAAAACTCAGCCCGCATTTCTTGCCTCCGCGCCTTCCCGGAATTCGTCCGCGAGGGCGGAGAGGAGCTCGAGAAGCCGGAACCGGATCTTCATCCTCCGCCCTTCCTGCCCGGTCACAAGGCGGTATTCCTCCGGCGTCAGCCCGACCGCGATCCCATCCCCGGCGTCCGCGTACCGCACGCAGAGACCCGGGTAGAGCACGCACCACCAGTTGTGACCGCGCCCCTCGCCGAGCGTGATCCGGAGCGAGCGGTAGGTCCCCGCCGGAAGGATCCAGTTCCCGTAGTCCCGCCGCGGATACCGCTCCCGACCGACGCTTACCGTCACGCCGCATGTCTCCCCGGCCTCCCGGACGACTGCCTCGGCGATCTTCCGGAGCTGTTCTTCCGCTTCCCGTGCGCGCTCCTCCGCCTCCTCCGCGTCCGCGCAGTTCCCGAAGAGGGCGGCGGATTCCGCGAGGAGAGCGTCGCGCACCCGGAGCTTGAGCGCCTGATCCTCGTCCGCGTCCGATTCCGCAATCACCCGCAGCCGCAGCACGTCGTCATAAATTGCGGCTTCCCCACGCGCAGGGATGACCGAGAGGATCACCGCGGAGACGAGCAGGGAGGACGCGAAGGTCAGCCAGAATTTCATGGAATATACCGCCTTTGTATCGAGATGCGTCAGGATTCCCCGAAACCGCGGCTTTTATGCCCTCCCCGGCGGTATTTCCCGCGAAAAAAAAGGAGGCGTCCCGCGAAGAACGCCTCCCGACAGCGGATTTTTACATCTTGATGTAGCGGATATAGCGGATCCAGTCGTGCCGGGACAGGAAGTGGATGCCCGGGCGGAGATGGAAGCCGACGTTCCCCTCCGGAAGGGTATCCCACGCCTCGGGCAGCTTGTCCGGCGTGACGAAGCCCTTGAGACCCTGCGCCTCCCACGCCGGAGAAGCGGCGCAGCACGCGAGGAATTCGGATGTCGGATCGGCCCATTCGTCCTCGGTCGCAGAGGCCACGTAGACCTTGCGGGGAGCGCAGGCCGCGAGGAGGAAGTGCTGGTCGAAGTCGGTCGATTCGGAGGCTTCGATGCTCTCCGAGATGGTCTGCATGTTCTCGCAGAACCAGTACGGGAAGACGTTCGCGATGCGCGGGAAGGTCTCGCCGACCTTTTTTCGCGTGATCGCCGCGCCGGAGCAGCCGGAGTCGTTCGAGAAGACGTGCGTGAACCGTTCGTCGTTCGCGCCTGCCCAGAGGGCGGTCTTGCCGAGGCGGGAATGCCCCACGACGCCGACGCGGTTCTTGTCGACGCAGTCGAAGGTCAGCAGGACGTCGAGCAGGCGGGAGGCCGCGAACGCCCACATGCCGATCTTGCCCGTGCCGTCCGCCGGACGCTTGCCGTCCTGGAAGAGGTGCGGGGAGAGGAGGGTCGAATAGTGGTCCTCGCCGTCGTGCGCCACGGCGTTCATGACGAATTCCGCGATGATGACGCCCTCGTTTGCCAGCTCCTCGTTCGGATCGTATTTCGGAAATCCGAAGGAGATATAGACGAACGCGGGGACGGGATTCTCGGCGGACGCGATGTCCGGGATGCGGACGGCGGCGGTGAAGGTGAAGCTCTCGCCGTCCGGCGTGGGGAAGGTCACCTCGATGAGGTGTTCCACGGCGACGCCTGCAGCGATCCGGTCGCGGCGGATCTCCTTGTACGTCGTCTCGCCGCATTTTTCGGGCATGACGCCGTATTCCTCGCGGGCGAGGGTGTCGAGCAGCTCACGGCGGCGGGCGGGCCAGTTCTCCGCGGTCACGGGAGAGCCGTCGCGCATGGTCATGAGAGCGGGCAGATTGCGTTCTTTCAGAAGGGTCTCGAGCATGATGTCACCTCTCCTTTCGCCTTACTTTTTCAGACTGTCGTGCGGCATGCCGAGCATGTCCTCGAGCGCGTGCGTGCAGGCCTTCGCGTTGGCGCTGGCCTCTTCTTCGTCCGCGCCGTTTGCGAGAATATAGAACTTGATCTTCGGTTCGGTGCCGGACGGACGTGCCACGACGACGTTGCCGTTTTCGGTCGCCCAGTAGAGGACGTTGGACTTCGGAAGTCCGGTGCCGCTCACCTCGCCCGTCAGGGTGTTTTTCGAGGTTTCGGCGAGGTAGTCGCGCACGTTCACGACGCGGGAGGAGGCGATCTTCTCCGGCTCGGCGGCGCGGAGCTTTTCCATCAGGCCGCTGATCTTTTCCTTGCCGTCGAGGCCTTCCATATAGATTTCCGCGGCGTTCTCGGTATAGAAGCCGTATTTCTTATAGAGCGCTTCGATCGCGTCAATGAGGGTCATGCCCTTGAGCTCGTACCACGCCGCCATCTCGGTGATGAGCATGGAGGCGACGACGCCGTCCTTGTCGCGGGCGTACGGACCCTTCATATAGCCGTAGCTCTCCTCGTAGCCGAGCAGGAACGTGCCGCGGCCCTCGGCTTCATGCTTCGCGATGACCTCGGCGATGAACTTGAAGCCCGTGAGGACGTTGTAGAGCTTGACGCCGTGCGCCCTGCAGATCGCGGTCGCCATCTCGCTCGTCACGATGGTCTTGACGGCGTAGGGATCGGCGGGCATTTTGTTCTGTTCCTCGAGCGCGGAGAAGATATAGTCGAGCAGGAGGGAGCCCATCTGATTGCCGGTGATGCACTGGAATTCACCCTTCGCATTGCGGGCCATGACGCCCACGCGGTCGCAGTCCGGGTCGTTCGCGATGATGAGGTCGGAGTTGACCTCCTCGGCGATCTTGATCCCCTCACGGAAGGCGGCGGGATACTCCGGATTCGGCTTGTCGAGTCCCGGAAAGTCGCCGTTCGGGACGATCTGCGAGGGAACCGTGTAGAGATTCTTGACGCCGATGCGGCGGAGCACCTCCGGCACGATGCGGTAACCTGCGCCGCAGAGAGGCGTATAGACCACGCGCAGTTCATCCGCGTCGCGGCGGACGGCGTCGGGATAGACCTGCTCCGCCATGCAGAGCTTCATGAAGATCTCATCGAAATCCGCGCCGACGGAGACGATCAGGTCCTCGTTGACCTTGTCGGGAGAGGGAACGTCCGCGAAGATATCCGAGGAGGCGATGAAATCCGCGACCTTCGTGGCAATATCGCCCGTGGGCTGCGCGCCATCCTCCCAGTAGAGCTTGTAGCCGTTGTACGCGGACGGATTGTGGGACGCCGTGATGTTGATGCCCGCGATGCACCCGAAGTAGCGGACGCCGGCGGAGAGCATCGAGGTGGGACGGAGCTCGTCGAAGAGATAGCACTTGATCCCGTGCGCGGTGAGGACCTCGGCGCAGCGGCGGTCGAAAGCGGCGGAGTTGTTCCGGCTGTCGCATCCGAGCATGACGCCGCGGGCTTTGGCTTCCTCGCCGAAGGATTCGATCAGGCGGGCGACGCCCTCGGTGGCCTGCGCGACGGTGAAGAAGTTCATGCGGTTGGTGCCCGCGCCCATCTTGGAGCGCAGACCGCCCGTGCCGAACTCCATCGTTGAGCCGAAACGCATTTTGAGTTCGTCCTCGTCGTCCCGGATCGCGCGCAGCTCCGCTTTCGAGGCCTCGTCCACGGCGGGGGAGGCGAGCCATGCTTCGTATCTCTGTCTGTATGCTTCCATAGAAAATCCTTTCTCTCTCTGATTATTCGGAATAGGTTCGGAAATAAAGGGATCAGATCATGTCGTAGCTCCCTGTCGTTTCGTAGCGGGCATGGGAGCCTTCGAGGTAGAGGTAAAGCGCCGCGGCGTCGGCATGGGTGAGGTCGAGGCGGATGTCGAGCGCGCCTTCTCCCGATTCCGTTGGATGCGCGCTGACGGAGACCGCCTCCGCGCCGAGGGATTCGCACGCGCCGAGGAGCATTCCGGGTGTCATCCCGTCCCCCGGCACGACTGAGAGCTCGAGATAGGCGGGCGGGGTCTTGCGCTTGGGGAGTCCGCGGCGGACCAGGGCGAACCGCACGACGCTGTCGTCTCCCTCGGCGAGATCGCAGGCCGCGGCGATTTTGAGGTCATACCGCGACAGGAGCCGCCGGAAGGTGAGGAGCGAACCGTCCGCGGAATTCCAGACGGGCAGGATCGCGTGGGTGGCGCGTCCGGCGTAGACCTCCTCGGCGACCTCGCGGAAGCCCGGAAAGTAGAACGCCGTCACGCGTCCGAAGAGGGAAGAGAAGCGGCGGTACGCGCGGTCGGAATACGCGGTTCGTAGATAGGCGATCCGCGCGCTCTCCCCGGACTCCTCCTCTCCCTCCGCGTCCGCATCCGGAGAATCCCCGGTGAAGACGGAACGGGAACGGCAGTACGGGGAGAAGGCCCGGCAGAAGAGGGCGAAATCCGACGCGCCGCCGCCGAGCGATTCCCAGAGCCGCGCGATCTCATCCGGCGTCAGCGGCGAGGACAGCCCGGGGGCATACCGTGCCGCGATGTCCCCGAAGAATCCTTCCCGCAGCCGTCGGAGCGCCTCTTCCTTTTCCGCGAGAAAGCGGAGGTTGTCGCGCTCCATCAGCCGATGCGGTTCAAGAGGTCATAGCTGCCCGAGAGAAAATCGACCAGCTCGTCCGCCGTGAGCTGACGCTGCGCGAGGGAAGCGAGAAGGTAGATCTGCCGGGCGAGCTTCGCGGCGTCGTCCTCCTTGCCCTCGTCGAGGAGGGAGGCGAGCTTCGCGGTCAGCGGAGAGGCGGTGTTCACGAGAAGCGTCTCCTCCACGGGCAGATCGCCGCCCATCCGGTAGAGCTTCATCATGTCGTTCATGCGGCGGCTTTCCTCGGGGATATTGAGAATCGCCGGGGTTCCCTCGTCACGCAGACGCTCGAATTCGACCTTCGTGTGCTCGCCCGCGGCCTTCTTAAAGCATTCCGCGACGGCGGGCAGCTCGGTCTTGTCCCCGTCCGCCTTGAAGACGTCGGCGAGCTCCGCGTCGATGCGGGCGAACTTCACGCCCTCGCGGGTCTCCTCGATGACGCCAATGAACTGCGTGTCGATGATCCGATCGAGCACGGCGACCTCGATGCCCTCGTCCCGGAACATCTTCACATACTTGGACTGAGCGGTGACATCGGTCGCGTAATAGATCTTGTTCTCGTGCTTTTCCTTCGCCGCCTCGAGATATTCGTCGACGGTCTTATAGGTCCCGTCGGTGGTCTCGAGCAGGACGGAGCCCTTCACGCGGTCGAAGAACTTTCGGTCGCGCAGGGAGCCGTATTCCACGAAGGTCTTGAGGTCGCGCCAGATCTTCTCGTATTCTCCGCGCTCGTTCGTGAACATGCTGTTCAGCTTGTCCGCGACCTTCTTCGTGATGTGCTGGCTGATCTTCGCGACGTAGCCGGAGTTCTGCAGATAGCTCCGGGAGACGTTCAGGGGCAGCTCGGGGCAGTCGAGGACGCCCTTGAGCATCAGCAGGTATTCCGGAATGACTTCTTTGATGTTGTCCGCGACGAAGACCTGGTTGTAGTACAGCTTGACCTGTCCCTCCAGGCTGTCGAACTCGCTGCCGATGCGGGGGAAGTACAGGATTCCCTTGAAATTCAGCGGATAATCGGCCTTGAGATGGATG
>CACZSA010000217.1 GCA_902783705.1 uncultured Ruminococcus sp. | reverse complement strand
GAGCTCATCCGTTCGATGCAGGAGTGAGCGCATTCAAAAGAAGAGTCAGCGGGCTTGCCGAAGGTGAGCCCGCCTTTTGTCCCCGGGGACTGCCTGGCTTGCTCGGTGAACCTTGCGCGGACGTGCAAAAAATCCGCGGGAACCGCTTCGTTTTCGTGCCTTTCTCCAAAAGCGACGGAAATTCTCGCATAAGCCTTGCATCCATGCCCGGAAACGTGTATAATATTCCATATAACACGACGGAACCCGTCGTTTCGAGCGAATCCCCGAACTTTTCCCGCCCGGGAGGATCACAGACAGTATGGCACTTGTTTCGGAATACTTCGGCTGCAACGCCTTCGACGACGGCGTCATGAAGGAACGCCTGCCGAAGGATACCTACCGCTCCCTCAAAAAAACCATCGACGAAGGCCGCGAGCTCGACCTCGAAATCGCCAACGTCGTCGCCAACGCCATGAAGGACTGGGCCATCGAGCGCGGATGCACCCACTTCACCCACTGGTTCCAGCCGCTCAACGGCGTCACCGCGGAAAAGCACGACAGCTTTATCTCCCCGATCGGCGACGGACGCGTCATCATGGAATTCTCCGGCAAGGAGCTCGTCCGCGGGGAGCCCGACGCCTCCTCCTTCCCCTCCGGCGGTCTGCGCGCCACCTTCGAGGCGAGGGGCTACACCGCGTGGGACCCCACCTCCTACGCCTTCATCAAGGACCGCACCCTCTGCGTTCCGACGGCGTTCTGCTCCTACGGCGGCGAGACGCTCGACAAGAAGACCCCGCTCCTCCGCTCCATGGACGCCCTGAATCAGCAGACCATGCGCATCCTCCGCCTCTTCGATCCCCATACCGACGTCGCCTGCGTCCGCACGTCCGTCGGTCCGGAGCAGGAGTATTTCCTCATCCCGAAGAAGCTCTACAATCAGCGGCGCGACCTCATCTTCACGGGCCGCACCCTCTTCGGCGCGAAGCCGCCCAAGGGCCAGGAGCTCGACGACCACTACTTCGGCACCCTCAAGCCCCAGGTCGACGCCTTCATGAAGGAGCTCGACGAGGAGCTCTGGAAGCTCGGCATCCTCGCGAAGACCGAGCACAACGAGGCCGCCCCCGCCCAGCATGAGCTCGCCCCGATCTATACGCAGGCCAACGTCGCCACCGACCACAACCAGCTCACCATGGAGATGATGCAGAAGGTCGCAAAGCGGCATGACCTCGTCTGCCTCCTGCACGAGAAGCCCTTCGCGGGCGTAAACGGTTCCGGCAAGCACAACAACTGGTCGATCAGCACCAATACCGGGATCAACCTCCTCACCCCCGGCGAGACGCCCTCCGAAAACGCTCAGTTCCTGCTCTTCCTATGCGCCGTCATTCAGGCGGTCGACGAGTATCAGGACCTTCTGCGCGTAAGCGCGGCGTCGGCGGGGAACGATCACCGTCTCGGCGCGGCGGAGGCTCCCCCGGCGGTCGTCTCGATCTTCCTCGGAGACGAGCTCACCGCCATCCTCGAGACCCTCGAAGCCCATCAGATCTACAATCCGAAGGCCGCGGACCAGCTGCAGCTCGGCTCGGACGTCCTCCCGAAGTTCCCGAAGGACAACACCGACCGCAACCGCACCTCCCCCTTCGCCTTCACCGGAAATAAATTTGAATTCCGCATGGTCGGGTCCTCCCAGTCCATCGCGGACTGCAACACCGTCCTCAACACCGCCGTCGCCGAGGTCCTCCGCGTCTTCGCCGACCGCCTCGAGGCCGCGCCCGATTTCCGCGAGATGCTCAACCACCTCATCCGCAAGACCGTGCGGGAGCACCGGCGGATCATCTTCAACGGGAACGGCTACGACGACGCGTGGATCCGCGAGGCCACCGAGGTGCGCCATCTCTCGAATCTGCGCACCACGCCCGAGGCCCTGCCGCATTTCCTCGACGAGAAGAACATCCGGCTCTTCACCTCGCACCGGGTCTACACCGAGACGGAGATGCGCTCGCGGTATGAGATCGCGCTCGAGAACTACGTCAAGACGATCCGCATCGAGGCGAACACGATGATCGACATGGCGCAGAAGGAGATCCTCCCCGCCGTCACCGCCTACGCGAAGGACACCGCCGACGCCGCCCTCGCGAAGAAGAATTTCCTTGCAGACATCGACACCGCGTACGAGGCGGCGCTTGTGAAGAAGCTGACCTCCCTCACCGCGTCGATCCACGGGGACGTCCTCGCCCTCACGGAAGCGGTGCGCCGCGCCGAAGGGATCCGTGACATCACCGCGCGCGCCAACCACGCGAAGGACAGCGTCCTGCCGATCATGGCCTCCCTGCGCGCCGCGTGCGACGAAGCCGAATCCCTCACCGCCGAAAAGTACTGGCCCTATCCGACCTACGCCGCCCTTCTTTTCGGGGTGGAGTGACAATAAGGAGACCGCATGAGCACCTTTTCCACCGTAGAAGAAGCCCGGGAATACTTTAAGAACGACCGCTTCGCCACTGTGAACGGCATGGAGCTCGACGAGCTGACGCCGGACGGATGCGTCTGCTCGATGACGATCGGCGAGAACCACAAGAACGCCCTCGGCGGACTGATGGGCGGCGTCCTCTTCACGCTCGGGGACTTCGCCTTTGCCATCGCCTCGAACAACGCCCACCACGGCACCGTCGCGATCGATGTGCACATCCATTTCCTCGCCGCGGCGAAGGGATCCCGGCTGACGGCCCGCGCCTCCTGCGTCAAGGACGGACGCACGACCGCCGTATATGAGGTGAAGATCACGGACGACACGGGCCGCGACGTCGCGCTCTTTGTCGGAACGGGATACAAGCTGCAAAAATAACCGCGCCGGATAACGAAAAACATCCTTCCTCTGCATAAACGCCCCGGTTTTGGCTCACAATAACGGAGACAAAACCCAAGCATGCAAAGGAAGGATTTTTTCATGACAAACGCAAGCAAGAAACAGAACATCATCCTGATCGCGACCCTCGCGGTCGTGTTCGCGGCCCTCGTGACGCTCGCGGCGCTGACCTCCTCCGCAAACCGGAGAGCGAAGGCCGCCGCGGATGCGCGCTCGCCTCTGCCGGAGAACCGGATCGGGGAGCAGGTCGACGAGAGCGCGGCCCCGGGGAACGGCGTCGGACCGGAGGACGAGGCAAAGGACGCGGCGAAGACGGAGAAGCGAGACGAAGAGCGCGCGCCCGAGACCGAGGTGATCGAGGAACAGGTGAAGACGACGGGGAAGGAAACGGGAGAGCGGACGGACGAGGAAAAGGACGCCGCCGTGAGCGCGACGGTGCGGCCGGAGGACATGCTTCCAGTGTTCCGCGCGCCGGTGGAGGGGGCCGTGGTCGTGAAGGAATGCAGTCTGACGATCCCGGTGTTCTCGGCGACGATGAACGACTACCGGGTGCACAGAGGGCTTGACTTCGCGTGCGCGCCGGGGACGCCGGTCCTTGCCGCGGCGGACGGGGTCGTGACCGAGGTGCGCCGCGATCCCATGATGGGCGTGACAGTATCGGTGCGGCACAGCGGCGACTGCGTGACGACGTATCAGGGGTTGGATCTGGAGACGGGCTCGATCGCGCATGTCGGGGACGTTGTCGTCTCCGGACAGGTGATCGGCGCGGCGGGGGAGACGGCCCTCATCGAGAGCGCGGAGGAGGGGCACATGCACTTCGCGATGACGGTGAAGGGGGAGGCGGTCGACCCGGGGGAATACCTCGAGGTGACCCGGCTCGCGGATCTGTACGAGGACGCGGAATAAGAAGGGAAGAGCACGTCGGATTGTGGGACGTGCTCTTTTTATATGCCTGCGCGGCAGGCGGACAAGAGGACTCCAAAGCTCGCCCTCTTGTCAAGCACCCGCTTTGGGGAACGGCTTCGGGTTCAACCGCATGTATCACTCGGAAGCTCCGTTCGATGGGGGGCTGAACGGTGTTATACAAGGATTACATGGCCTCACCTGGATAGTCAGCTCGAATTCCTGTGATGAGCGCAGCGCTGAGTTGAAAAAAACAAAAAGCCGCACGGTCGGTCTGACCATGCGGCGACGTCCCCGCCCTGAGGGATTTGAACCCACGACCATCGGAATCGGAATCCGGTACTCTATCCGGGCTGAGCTAAGGGCGGGTATGGCGTTGGGATCTCTCCCTTCGCGCGAAGGATATTATAGCACAAAAATCCCGGGTTGTAAAGGGCTTTTGTGAAAAAACCTCGCGGAATTCTGACGCGCGCTCGGACGGCGGAGATGGAAAAATCGGGAAAATCCGGTAAAAATTACGCAGAGGCGTGGGATTTTTCATTTTTTTGCGTATAATAGAGATAAAGGAAAAAAACGGAGAAGGGAGGGGTTCGCATGGACGAGCGGGAGATCATCCGGCTTCTTCTCGCGCGGGACGAGGCGGGCGCGGAGGCTTTGTCGCGCCGTTTTTCCCCGCTCATGCGCTATATCATCGCGCCGATCCTCTCCGATGCGCGGGACCGGGAGGAATGCCTCAACGACGCGCTCCTCCTCGTGTGGCAGAAGATCGACGCCTACGACGAGGGACGCGGGTCCTTCACGGCATGGCTGACGGCACTCACCCGCAACGCCGCGCTCACCCGGGCGAGAAAGCTGCGCAGGGCGGCGGAAACTTCGGATTTCTCGGAGACGGAGGAGGAGGCTCTGCCGGAGACTGCGCCGGAGGAGGCCGTTCTTGCCGCGGAGAGACGCCGGATCCTTCTCGACGCGGTGGCCTCCCTCCCGAAATCCGAGCGGGATCTTTTCTGGCGAAAATATTACTATTGTCAGCCGACCGAACAGATCGCGGCGGAGGTCGGTCTGACGGTCCGCGCGGCAGAGGGACGATTATACCGCATACGGAAGAAATTGCGGAAACGGCTGGGAGGTGAGCTCGAATGACGGATCGGAACAGGGCGGACGAACGCTTTGACGAGGCGCTGATCTCCTCCCTCGCGGATGAATCCCTGCCGCCCGAGGAAGCCGTACGCGCGGCGAATCCCTCCCGGCGGGCGGTGCGCTGCGTGCTGATCGGCCTCTCCCTCTGCGGGATCACGCTGAAAATCGGGTGGCTTCCGTATCTGTTGCCCGCTGCGGGACATCTCCTCTCCCTCCTCGGGTTGCGTGCGCTGTCCCGTGAGAACGGATGGTTCGGGACGGCCTATGGATGTGCGTGGGGACGCGCGGCCTATTTCTGGTCATGGCTGATCCTCTTGAACCTGCCGGGCGGCGCGGAGACGGCGGAGACGGGCCTGTGGAAAGCCCTCTCGGTCGTTTACGGCGTTCTGCTGCTGATCGAGGTTTTCGCGCTCGGACGCGGTCTTTCTGCCGTTCGCCGCGCATCGGGACTGGACGCATCCGTTCCGGCGGCCCTCGGACTCTTCGTCTGGCATGCCGTCGTCTTTGTGCTTGCGGTGATCGCGCCGAACTTTACGGGTGGGACCCTTCTCGTGGTCCTCTTTCTCGGCTCGTATGTCATGCTCCTTCGCGCGCTGTTCTCGGCGGCGGCGGAGTTCGAGGAGGCGGAGTACGCAATCCGGACCGCGCCCGTGCGTGTGAGCGACCGGAGCCTTGCCGCAGCGATGCTGATCGTCCTCGCCGCCGGGCTGACGGTGACCGGGATCCTCTGTGCGCGCCTCCCGATGAACTGGCAGCCGCTGACGGCCCGTTCCCCCGAAGCGGAAGACGCGGTCCGGGAACTCGAAGATCTCGGCATTCCGCAGACAGTCCTGGACGACCTGACGGAGGACGATCTCCTCGCATGCCGCGGCGCGGAGAGGGCGGTGGTGAAGGTCTCCGAGGAGGAGAGCCCGGACGGCGGGGTGATCCGGTTCACCAATATCGGACTCCGCATGCCGGAGGACGGCGGGGAGGGGATCTCGTGCAGAGTCATCCTCCGCTTCGAGTGGATCGAGGCGCCGCGCGTCAGAGGAACGGACTGCATCCATCTGTGGGAGCGCGGCGGACGGGACGAAGACTGCATCCGCGGCGAGGTGGGCGGACGCCTGCTGGTCGACCGGGATGGGACGACCTATTCGGCAGACTATGCCTTCCTCGGACGGCAGCTGCTCTCCGGCGGGGTTACTTCGTTCTTCTTCAGCTCTTTCACGGAAGAGGCGGCGGAGATTGTCGGGGAGTTCTCGCCAGACAGGCAGGGCAGGCGGATGCGGGGCTATGTCTCCTATGCGCTGACGGTGCCCGAGGGGAGGAACGTGAGCGAATGGTATAACTATACGCATCAGATTTCCCGGTTTGTCTACCCCCGCACCACGGCGCTCTCACACCAGCGTCCGTCCTCCGCGTGGGTGGGGGACCGCACGTTCAGGTCCTTTTATTCGGCGCTCCAGTTCACCCCGTGATCCCATGCGCATTTCCCGGAATTTTTTGCCGAATTTGGTCGAAAGCCCTTGACGCAGAGGTGGATTTTGCATATAATAGGAGGTGGAATTCTTCGAGCATATCCAGGAGGCCGTATGAGAAGCAGCGTCTGCGTCATCCTCGCGTTTCTTCTTCTTTTCGCCTCCTTTTTGTCTTCTTTGGCCCTCGCCGCGGAGCCGTGGAGCGAGGATATGCCCGCGGGCGAGGTCCTCTACCGGCAGAGCTTCGCGGACGTCTCCGATTACGCGAAATCCGGACTCGTCACCGGGACCGCGACCGCGGAAAAGGCGGAGATCGCCGTGAAGGACGGCGCGCTGAACGTCCGTTCGGTCGACGGCGGGCGCGCCTACACCCTCCTCCCGCAGATCGCGCGCGGCACGTCCTACACGGTCGAGTTTTCCTTCCGGTTCACCGAATCCGGGCGGGAAAACGGCACCCTCGCCTTCCTGCTCACCTGCCGCGGCGAAGAGCCCACCAACGTCACCTCCCTCGTCATCCGCGCGAACGGCACGATCGATGATTTCTCCGAGCCCGACGAAGCCCTCGCGCGCGCCATCAAGGGCGGCCTCTGGGTCACGGTCAAGATCCCGATCGAGGACGGCGCGCTGCATCGCCTGCTGCTCGTGACGGAGGATGCCGCATGCGCCGTCGAGCGCACGAGCGTCCTCGTCCTCACGCCCGGGAGCATGGGATTTGCGTTCCGCAACACCTGCGCGGCGCTTTCCGATATCTGGATCGTGAACGGCACCGGGTACGCGGAGAAGACCGGGGACCTCACCTCCTACGCTGTCGACGCCGAGGAGGAATCCGCAGGCGGGGAGAAGCCGGACGCGCAGAAGGGAACGGGAACGAAAACCGAGCCGCAGACCGCGCCCGCGAAGCCCGATCCCTCCCCGCCGATGAAATCGCCGAATACCCGCGACCGCATTCCCGGATTGGTCGCAGCGTTGAGCGTCACGTCCGTGTGCGCTTTGGGCTGCGGCTTTTCTGTCCGGAGAAGATCCCGGTGAGCCGATGCGGGCGAAATGAACAAACATGACAGCGGAATGCTAATGGGATTCCGCTGTTTTTCTTGTTCGGAAGCCGAATTCATCAATTATTAACAAAAACTTCACACTTAGTTCTTGAATGATGGCCCCAAAAATGGTACATTATGGACAAAGGTTAGCACTCCGATGATTCAAGTGCTAATTCCGGAACCCAAAACGGAAACCGGGACCGACTGCGGAAGAAAAGGAGGCGGAAGAGCATGAGCGGGGGCGAAAAAGTCCTCAACGAACGGAAAAAGGCGATTCTGAAGGCCATCGTGGACGCGCACATCGCGGGCGGCGAGCCGGTGGGAAGCAAATTCCTCACGCAGAATCAGCAGATCGGATGCTCCTCTGCCACCATCCGGAACGAGATGGCGGAGCTCGAGGAGATGGGATATCTCGAACAGCCCCACACCTCGGCGGGACGCATCCCGTCGGAGGCCGGCTACCGCTTTTACGTCGACCTGCTCATCGACCGCTACAACCTTACGGAAAGTGAGATCGAAGAGCTGCGCGGCGCGCTCCGTCAGAAGCAGAACGAGCTGGACGCCATCATGCAGACGGCGGTCACGCTCGCCTCGAAGCTGACGAACTACACCGCGCTCTCCCTCCGTCCCCGCCAGGCGCGCATCGCCGTGGGACGCTTCGAGCTGATGCGGCTCGACGACACGACCGCCGTGCTCATCATGCTGATCGGCAGCGTCGTCAAGACCAAGTACATCCGCTCGAACCGCGCGATCCCGCCGGAAGCCACCTCGCTTCTCGCCGGCGTGCTGAACGCGAAGATCACCGGACTGACCGCCGGGGAGATCACCCTGCCGCTCATCATGGAGATGGAGCGGATGATGGGCGAATACGATTACCTCGTGTCCCCCGTGGTGAGGGCCGTGTGCGAGACGATCTCGGGCTTCGACGGCGGCGAGCTCCGCTTCGAGGGCATCAACCGCCTCCTCGCCTACCCGGAATTCTACGACATGGACCGCCTGCGCGAAATGCTCGCCCTCTTCGAAAAGAAGGATAAGCTGCTCGAGGTGCTCTCGGACGAGGCGCACAGCGGCGACCGGGTGCAGATCTACATCGGGCGGGAAAATCTCGTCAAGGTGATGGACAATTCCACCCTCGTTTTCAAGACCGTGACGCAGGACGGCAAGCCCGTCGGCGCCATCGGCATCATCGGCCCGACCCGGATGAACTACCGCCGGGTGATCGCGACGATCGACAGCCTCTCGCGGAATATCACCGAGGCGATCAACGCGCCGAAGGACAAAGACGGCAGCGAATCGTAGCGCATCGGGGCCGCGCGCATAAAATCACATTTCATTGGAGAAGATCATCATGATGGATGAAGAAAAGAAAACGCCCGTGACCGACGCGGAAGCAGGCGAACCGGAGAAGGATCCGGACGTCGAAGCCGCAGACGCCGCACCGGAGAAGCCCGCCGCAGAAGATACGGCGGAGGAGACCGGCGGGGAGGAGCCGAAGGGCCGGCGCGGGGAGATCAAAAAGCTCAGACGCGAGCTCGAAGAGACAAAGCGTGCTCTCGACGCGTCCGAGAAACGCGCGAAGGAGCTCGACGACCGGGTCCTGCGGATCGCGGCGGAGTACGACAACTTCCGCAAGCGCACGCAGGCGGAGCGGACGAACGTGTACGCGAGCGCCGTTTCCGACACGCTCTCCGGACTGCTCCCCCTGATCGACAATCTCCAGTACGCCGCGAAATACGCGGACGGCGACGCGGAAAAGGTAGCCGAGGGGCTTTCGATGATCCTCTCGAAGCTGCCCGAGACCCTCGAGAAGATCGGGGTCACGCCGTTCGGCGAGCCGGGAGAGACCTTCGATCCCGCGCTCCACAACGCCGTCATGCACGTCGAGGACGAAACGCTCGGAGAGGGCGTCATCGTCGAGGTGCTCCAGCAGGGCTATAAGTACGGGGACAAGGTCCTCCGCTACGCCATGGTCAAGACGGCAAACTGACATCGTTAAAAAATTTCTTTCTATATATTGGAGGCAATCACTATGGCAAAGATCATCGGTATAGATTTAGGTACCACCAACTCCTGCGTCGCCGTGTTCGAAGGCGGCGAACCCGTCGTCATTCCGAATCCGGAAGGCGCGCGCACCACGCCGTCCGTCGTCGCGTTCTCCAAGACCGGCGAGCGTCTCGTGGGCCAGGTCGCAAAGCGTCAGGCCATCACCAACCCGGACCGCACCGTGGCGTCCATCAAGCGTCACATGGGCTCCGATTACAAGGTCACGATCGACGACAAGCGCTACACCCCGCAGGAAATCTCCGCGATGGTCCTTCAGAAGCTGAAGACGGACGCGGAAGCTTACCTCGGCGGCACCGTTTCCCAGGCCGTCATCACCGTTCCGGCGTACTTCACCGACGCGCAGCGTCAGGCGACCAAGGACGCGGGCAAGATCGCGGGCCTCGAAGTGCTCCGCATCATCAACGAGCCGACGGCAGCCGCGCTGGCCTACGGCGTCGACAAGGAAACGACCGAGCAGAAGATTATGGTCTTCGACCTCGGCGGCGGCACGTTCGACGTGTCCCTGCTCGAGATCTCCGACGGCGTGTTCGAAGTGCTCGCGACCAACGGCGACACCAAGCTCGGCGGCGACGACTTCGACCAGCGCATCATCGACTGGATCGCCGAGGAATTCATGAAGGAAAACGGCGGCATCGACCTCCGCAAGGACAAGATGGCGCTGCAGAGACTGAAGGAAGCGGCCGAAAAGGCGAAGATCGAGCTCTCCGGCGTGACCTCCTCGAACATCAACCTGCCGTTCATCACGGCGGACGCCACCGGCCCGAAGCACTTCGACGCCACCCTCACCCGCGCGAAGTTCAACGAGCTGACCGCCGACCTCGTCGAGCGCACCATGGGCCCGACCAAGAAGGCGCTCGCGGACGCGGGTCTCTCCGTCGGCCAGATCGACAAGGTCCTCCTCGTCGGCGGCTCCACGAGAATCCCGGCCGTGCAGGACGCCGTGAAGAACTTCATCGGCAAGGAACCCTTCAAGGGCATCAACCCGGATGAATGCGTCGCCATCGGCGCCGCGATCCAGGGCGG
>CACZSA010000216.1 GCA_902783705.1 uncultured Ruminococcus sp. | reverse complement strand
GCACCGCCACGGCTGCTCCGGCATCGACGGCACCGCGACTGGACCGGATTTCGGCGAGGCGGACGATCCCGCGGCCAAACGCTGGCTTTTCGTCTCCTACGGCGTCTACGGCGACACGGCGCGCGCGGACAACGACTATCAGGTGATCCTGAAATATGACCTCGGCGAGCTGAACGAACGCTCCGCGCCGCTCTCGCAGGACGACATGCACGGCATCGGACCCGACAGCCCCGCGTCGAAGTACTTCGTCTATACCGGGAACACGGAATACGGCGTGCAGAACCTCGAATACGACCCCGCGTCGAAGACCTATCTGATGTGCGTCTACCGCGGGAAGAAGCCTGCCTTTCCGAATCCCCCGATGTTTGCCTGCGACGCGCGGATCGCGCCGAGGAGGGAAGTGCTCCGCGGGGTGTTCCCCGAGACCGCGGGGGAGGTGCTGACGCTCGACGGGCACGGCGTGAACGGGATCGGCTTCCCGCGCGGGGACACCGGCATCGCCGCGCTCGGGGACGGATTCTTCTACGTCTCCCACCACGGCAGGAACGCGGACGGCCAGTTCACCGATGTGAAGCTCTATCGGAGGACGGCGGACGGCGGCTTCGCGCTCGTCTGACAGCGAACGATTTGACCGGGGCGCGTGTCCCGGATCCCAACCAAGGACCATTCTTCAAGGAGGCTGACTATGGCAAAGATCAAGATCGGTGTGTTCGGCGCGGGACGCGGGATGACGATGATCCGGCAGATCCTGCATTCCAAGGAAGCGGAGCTCGTGGCGGTGTGCGACAAGTACAAGCCCCTGCTCGACGCGTGCCGGAAAGAGGCGGAGGCCTGCGGCCTGTACGACATCACCTACTACGAGCGCTTCGACGACTTCTACAACCACGACATGGACGCGGTCGTCTGCGCGAACTACGCCCATGAGCACGCGAAATTCGGCATCAGGCTGCTCAAGTCCGGCCGGCACATCATGACCGAATGCCTCACCGTCGCCAACATGGCGGAGGCGGTGGAACTCATCGAGACGGTCGAGCAGACGGGGAAGATCTACACCTACGCGGAGAACTACTGCTACACGCCGGTCCGCTGGGAAATGCGCAACATCTACCGTTCCGGCGCGCTCGGCGAGCTGATGTACGCGGAGGGCGAGTACCTCCACGACTGCTCCTCGATCTGGCCGCAGATCACCTACGGCGAGCGCAACCACTGGCGCAACCTCATGCCCTCGACGTTCTACTGCACGCACTCCATCGGCCCGATCCTCTACATGACGGGGCTGAGGCCGGTGCAGGTGTCCGCGTTCGAGACGCCGAACATGCCCTTCATGCGCAACCTCGGCACGGCGTCCGGCTCGCTCGGCATGGAGATCGTCACGCTGGAGAACGGCGCGATGCTCAAATCCCTGCACTTCAACATCAAGTCGACCCGCCATTCGAACTACCAGCTCAACGGCGACCTCGGCGGCGTGCAGGACCTCGGCGACGGACGGATCGCGGTCTACACGGAGAAGCCCGGCGAAAACTGCCGCGGCGAGCACAAGGTCTACACCCCCGCGCCGATCGTGGCGGGAACGGAGAACAGCGGTCACGGCGGCGGCGACTTCTTCACGACGTACTATTTCATCCGCTCGATCCTCGGGGACGAGGTGGCGCACGAACGCGCGATCAACGTCTACGACGCGGTCGACATGTGCATCCCCGGGACGCTCGGCTATCGCTCCATCGTGATGGGCAACCAGCCGATCAAGCTCCCGAACCTGCGCAACAAGGAAGAGCGCGACGCATGGCGGAACGACACCTTCTGCACCTTCCCGGAAAGCGCGGGCGACATGCTCGTCTCGAACAACGTCCACGAGCAGATCGACATCCCGGACGAGGTCTTCGACGAGGTGCGGAGACGCTGGGAAGCCGGAGAACCGGGCTGATCGAAAAAAACAAAAGCGGGAGACGGGGATCCGTGAGGGAACGGGATCGGATCTCCCCCTCCTCTGAAAGGGCAATCTATGGAAATCAAAGACATTCTCGCGCACGTCGACCATACCCTCCTCGCGCAGGACGCGACGTGGGAGCAGATCCGGGCGATCGTGGACGACGGGATCGCGTACCATACGGCGTCCGTGTGCATCCCGGCGTCCTATGTGAAGCAGGCGGCGGAGTACGCGGCCGGACGGGTCCCGATCTGCACGGTCATCGGATTCCCGAACGGCTACTCCACGAGCGCGTCGAAGTTCTTCGAGGCGGCGGACGCGGTGCAGAACGGCGCGGACGAGGTCGACATGGTCATCAACATCGGATGGCTCAAGGACCGCCGCTATGACGATCTCCTCGCCGAGATCCGCGGCGTCCGCGAGGCGATGGACACGGCGCACGCCGGGCGGATCCTCAAGGTCATCATCGAGACCTGCCTCCTCACCGATGAGGAGAAGATCAGGATGTGCGAACTCGTTTCGGTCTCCGGCGCGGATTACATCAAAACGTCTACCGGATTCTCGAAGGGCGGCGCGACGTTCGGCGATATCGCGCTCTTTGCCGCGCACGTCACAAACGGACTGAAAATCAAGGCCGCGGGCGGGATCTCCTCGATCGCCGACGCGGAAGAATTCCTCGCCCTCGGAGCGGACCGCCTCGGCACCTCGCGGATCGTGAAGCTCGTCAAGGCGGGCGGCAACGCATAAGAAACGGAGGCACGCATGTCAACTCCCCACAACACCGCGAATCCCGGCGATTTCGCGAAAACCGTCCTCATGCCCGGCGATCCCCTGCGCGCGCAGTTCATCGCCGAGACCTTCCTCACGGACGCCCGGCTCGTGAACAACGTCCGCGGCATCCACGGCTATACCGGAACCTACCGCGGCACGCCCGTTTCCGTGATGGCGAGCGGCATGGGCATCCCCTCGATCGGCATCTATTCCTACGAGCTCTATCACTTCTACGGCGTCGAGAACATCCTGCGCATCGGATCCGCCGGTGCGATGCAGGAGCACATCCGCGTGCGCGACCTCGTCTTCGGGATGGGCGCGTGCACCAATTCTGCCTTCGCCTCTCAGTACGGCCTGCACGGGACCTTCGCGCCGACCGCCTCCTGGGAGCTTCTCTCGACCGCGGTCGGGATTGCCGGAGAGCGGGGACTTCGGTTCCACGTCGGCAATCTTCTGTCCTCCGATTCGTTCTACACGGACGACGGCGACACGGCAAACGCGGCCTGGCGGAAAATGGGCGTCCTCGCCATCGAAATGGAGGCGGCGGGCCTCTATATGACGGCGGCGAGAGAGGGAAAACGCGCGCTCGCGCTCTGCACGGTCTCCGATCACCTCCTGACCGGAGAAGCCACCACACCCGAAGAGCGGCAGACCACCTTCACTGAGATGATGGAGGTCGCGCTGGAAACGGCGGTCCGCATGGATCACGGGAAGGAGAACATGTAAAAAACACATATCAGGAGTAATCATGACAACACTCATTGAGTTATTTGACCGGTCCCCGGTGGAGAATCTGCTGGCAACGCTCGCCCTCCGTCCGGACCGGACCGTCTATCTCGGCACGGACATGCGGCGCATCACGCGTCAGCTTCCGATGTACGAGGAGATCCTGCGGGGACGGGGAATCTCCACCGAGCTCACCTGCCGGAGCGCGGCGAAGAACGACCTCGACTCCACCCTCTCCGCCATCGACGGCATCCTCGACGAATGTTCCGACGAGGCCGGCGAGATCTGCATCGTCGATATCTCCGGCGGGGACGAAACGCTTCTCTTGTCCGTCGGGATCATCCTCGGCGCGAGGGCGGGGCAGGGCAGACGTCTCCTCGCCTTCCGCTGCTCGCCGCTCACGCGCATGGCATCGTTCTTCCTCGTCCGGCGCGGCAAGAACGGCAAGCTCGTCGTGGCGCGCGAGCAGATGGATTTCTCCTCTTCCGGGGATAATCCGCTGTCCCTCTCGGTCGACGAGATCGTCACCCTCCACGGCGGCAAGATCACCGCGCGCAACGAACGGGTCCTTCCCGGCAGCGCGGAGGCCGCGGATATCGACGCCCTCTGGGAACTCTGCACCGCAGACTGCGCGGCATGGAACGCGACCGTCAACCGCTTCTCGACCGAAGTAAGCAAGTACGCGGCGGGGGACGGACTCTTCTCGATCCCCGAAAGCGCGTTCGGCAAGGGCAAGAACAAGCTCGACCAGACCTTTTTCAAGAATCTCTGCCGCAAAGGCCTCATTCACCTCGATCCCTTCGGCGACTCCGGCGTATTTCTCTTCCGCTATAAAAACAAGATCGTGCGGGAGTGTCTGACGAAATCCGGCTCGGTGCTGGAATACATGACGCTCAAAACCGCAATGAGCGTGACGGAGAACGGACGGCCGCTGTTTGACTCGGCGGAGACCGGCGTCGTGCTGGACTGGGACGGCCAGTCGAACGGTACGAGAAACGAGATCGACGTCATCCTGACCCGCGGCGTGACCCCGGTGTTCATCTCCTGCAAGAACGGCGACATCGGCGTGGACGAGCTCTATAAGGTCGCCGCCGTGGCGGACCGCTTCGGAGGCGGATTCTCCCGCCGCGCGATCATCGCGACCTCCTATTTCGATCCGAAGAGCAAGGCGTACCCCGGCCCGTCGGCGGTGAACAACATCGAAGACCGCGCCCGCGACATGGGCATCCGCACCGTCGAGCAGCCGCACAAAATGACCGACGAAGAATTCGCCGTCGCGCTTGCAAAGCTGGTAAAATAATCCGAGGGTTCCCAATGAAGAAACAGGGAGCCAGCCTCAGAATAATAGAATACTCTATCAATTATGTCTCCCGGAGACACAAACAAAAAGCTGCCGCGGATTTCTCCGTGACAGCTTTTGTCTATGCTGAAACTCAGCCGATTCTGCTCGGGTTCACCTTGATGCCGGGGCCCATCGTCGCCGCGAGAACGCAGCTCTTGATGTACTGACCCTTGGCAGCCGCCGGCTTCGCCTTCAGGATCGCGCCAAGCAGGGTGTCGAAGTTCTCGCCCAGCTTTTCCGCGCCGAAAGAGGCCTTGCCGATCGGGCAGTGGATGATGTTGGTCTTGTCAAGACGGTATTCGATCTTACCGGCCTTGGCTTCCTGAACAGCCTTTGCAACGTCCATGGTGACGGTGCCGGCCTTCGGGTTCGGCATGAGACCCTTCGGACCGAGGACACGGCCCAGACGGCCGATGGTGCCCATCATATCCGGGGTGGCGATGACGACGTCATAGTCGAACCAGTTTTCCTTCTGGATCTTCTCGACGAGATCGGTGTCGCCGACGAATTCCGCACCGGCGGCTCTGGCCTGATCCGCACGCTCGCCCTTCGCAAAAACGAGGACGCGGACGGTCTTACCGGTACCGTGGGGGAGAACGATGGCGCCGCGGACCTGCTGGTCAGCGTGACGGGAGTCAACGCCCAGACGGACGTGCACTTCGATCGTTTCGTCGAACTTTGCTTTGGAAGTCTGGCAGACGAGGCCCATCGCTTCGGAGGGATCGTACAGCTTGGACTTTTCGATCAGCTTGACGCTGTCCTTGTATTTCTTGCTCTTAAACATGCTTCCGTACCTCCTCAGTCAGCAACGGTCACACCCATGGAACGGGCGGTACCGGCGATCATGCTCATGGCGGCTTCGATGGAACCTGCGTTGAGGTCCTTCATCTTGGTCTCGGCGATCTGACGGATCTGATCCTTGGTGATGCTGGCGACCTTCTGCTTGTTGGGGGTCGGGGAAGCGGTTTCGATGCCGCAGGCCTTCTTGATGAGAACGGGAGCCGGCGGGGTCTTGGTGATGAACGTGAAGGAACGGTCCGCGTACACGGTGATGACGACCGGGATGATCAGGCCGATATCGTTCTTCGTTCTTTCGTTGAATTCCTTCGTGAAGTTCGGGATGGCGACGCCGTATGCGCCGAGGGCAGGGCCGACCGGCGGCTGGGGAGTCGCTTTACCGGCGGGAAGCTGCAGCTTGATGTAGCCAATAACTTTCTTTGCCATTGTAAAAAATCCTCCTGAGTGGTGTCAAACGGGACGTTTCGAAAAATTTACATCCCTCCCACTGTGCGGCGCGGGATTATGAGGAGCAGCGCCCGGCTCCTTTGCGCGGAGTGCTTATTTCGCGCGCTCGACGTACTTTCTGTCGAGATTGACGGGAATGTCGCGGCCGACGGTGGATACGATGACGGTGGCCTCGCCGGTCTCCTCGTTGAGGGCGGTGAGCTTTCCGCTGTATCCCCGGAAGACGCCGTCGATGATGTTCACCGTATCGCCCACGGAGAACGCGGACGCGGTGACGGTCTCGGGCTCGTCCCGGATGATGGCGGCTGCCTCCTCTTCGGTGAGCGGAACGGGCTTGGATCCCGGGCCCACGAAGCCGGTGACGCCGCGGATGTTGCGCACGACATGCCAGGTTTCATCGGTCATGACCATCTTGACGAGGACGTAGGACGGGAAGATCTTCGATTCCACTTCCTTCTCGTGACCGCCGTCGGATTCGACGACGACTTCGGTCGGAATGCGGATATCGGTGATCACGTCGTGCAGCCCGCGGTTTTCGATGATCTTTTCGAGGTTGGTCTTGACTTTGTTTTCATAGCCCGAGTAGGTGTGTGCGACATACCATTTCAGGCCTTCGTTCATCTCATTGATATCGCTCATGGATCAGATAACCTCCTTCTTCTGACGGTTGACGGGGAACGCGCGCTCCCCTCTCGTACTCAGAGAACGCGGCTCAGTCCGACGATCGCATTGGAGAACGCATAGTCCAGGATTCCGAGGAAAATGGCGAACACGACGGTCACGACGATGACAACGATCGAGTTCGACTTCACGGATTCCCAGTTCGCCCAGGTGACCTTCTTGCACTCTGCGCGGACGGTTTTCAGCCAGGCTTTGGCTCTCTGGAAGAAGGACGGCTTGTCCGACTTTTTGGGAGCTTTATCCGCCGTCTTTTCGGGGGTGGTCTTGTTTTCGTTTTCAGCCATCTTCAAAAAGCTCCTTGATGATTACTTCGTTTCTCTGTGCACGGTGTGCTTGCGGCAGAAACGGCAATACTTCTTGAGTTCGAGTCTGTCGGGGTCGTTCTTCTTGTTTTTCTTCGTGTCGTAGTTACGCTGTTTGCATTCGCTGCAGGCAAGAGTAATCTTCACTCTCATATCGGCACCTCCTTGAAAATTTAGGCCCTTCGCACGCTTCTCGGGGAATCGCGCGCGGCCTCTGTTGTACCTCCCTCTGCGGGAAGGGCGGGGTGACCCCGGCGTTCTCCCTGACCGATGAAAGAAGGGGCGAACGCACAAAAAAGAACCCTCTGGCAGAGGTGACATTATTATACCACACGGAAATTCATTTGTAAAGAGGGAAAAGAACAAAAATCCCGGAAATTTGCCCGCGAAACTTATGCATCTTCCCGGACGCCTCCGCGATGCGCGAAAAATCCCGTCCGCGCGTCATTTTTGTCCCCGCCGCACTTGATTTCCCCGACGGAATCCATTATAATAGAAGAGGAAACAATCACACCGAAAAAAAGGCGGTATCATCGTGAATCAGAATCCCGAAAACCGGAATCCGTCCGATTCCGCTCGTTATAATAACAGAAATCCGAACACGCCGACCGGCGCGAATAATCCGAACAACCCGAATATACCTCGCAGGCCCGCGCAGGGACAGAATCCTCCGCGCCGCGCGCTCACCGAGGAGGAACGGCGGCGCATCGAAGCCGCAAGACGGGCGGCGGCGCAGAGACGGCAGGAGAATCCCGGAGCCGCGCCCGTTCGGCAGCCGAGACCGACCCAGCCCCGCAGCATTCAGCAGGGAAACGCACAGGGCCATCGTCAGCGCGCCGCGCTCGTGAACGATCCGAGACAGAACGCGGAAGCGCTGAGCCGTCCCGTCACGCAGCAAAGTCAGGCATCCCGCCAGCGCGCCAAACGAGATGTCAAGCCAAACGGCGGGCTCATCATCTTCCTCGCACTTGCCGCCGCCGTCACGGGTATCTCCGTCTGGCAGATCACGCACAATCCGAAGAAGGCGGATCCCGAAACGCCGAAGACCGCCGTCGCCGAGCTTGCCGACGTGCCGGACGCGACGGAGATCGGCGGGGAAGAGAACGACGTCCTCACGGTTCCGGATGCCGCGGAAGAACCGACAGATCCGGCGGCACAGACAGGTTTCGCCGACGAAGCGCTCCCGCCCGACGCGCCCACGCCCGATCCGAACGCCGTCAATCTCACGCTCTACGACACGGAGACCGTCTCCAACAGCGCGGTCGACGAGGGGAGCCTCATTCTCGTGAACAAATGGAATCCCTATGCCAAGGCCGATACCGTGGCGCTCGCTTCCGCCTACGACGAGGAGAACAAGATCTACAAGGTCTCCTCGACCTCACTGAGCCTGGCGCCCGACGCCCTCGCGGCCTTCCGGAAGCTGGCGGCGGACTTCTCCGAGGAGACCGGCTCGCACGATCTGCTCCTCAACAGCGCGCACCGTACGGTCGCCGAGCAGCAGGACATCTGGGACTACTACGCCTCGACGCAGGGAGACGAATATGTCCATGCCTATGTCGCCTCGCCCGGGGAGAGCGAGCACCACACGGGCCTCGCCTGTGATCTCACCTTCTACACCGATGACGGGCAGAACATCCCGATCCCCGATTATCCGACCGGACAGTGGATCCCCTCGCACGCCGCGGATTACGGCTTCATTCTCCGCTATCCCGAGGGAAAGGTCGATATCACCGGAATCTCGAACGAGCCGTGGCATTTCCGCTACGTCGGCATCCCGCATTCGACCGTCTGCGAGAAAAAGAACTGGTGCCTTGAGGAGTACGTCGAGAACATTCAGAAATACACCGCCGAGGGCACGCTCCTCTATATCACCAACTCCGGCGACGTCTATGACGCGGAGGCCTCGGAAGGACTCCCGACCACCAACGGCTGGCTGATCTACCATGTTCCGAAGGATTCCGGCTCCTCCACGTCCTTCAAGGTCATCCGCGGATACGATTACACGATCTCCGGGACGAACGCGGGCGGCTTCATCGTCACAGTTTATCTCGGCTGAACATTTTCCCACATAAACTTCTTTCATCCTTCATCCAACCTTCCGCGAATCTTCAAAAAACTGTCACATTGGGGCGGTATAATATGCGCGTAAAGAAAAAGAGACCGCGCGAACCCCGCGGCAGAAAGGAACGAATATGAAAGACTTCGATGTGGAGAACACGATGAACGAAACCGAAAACACTGTACACGAAGCGCAGGAAGATACGGTTCACGCCGTCAACGCCGCGGAAAATACCGTCCGCGAGGCGGAACAGGCCGTGGAGAATACGGCCGACGATGTGGAGGAGATCCTCCGCAAGGCCCAGGATCAGCAGAACGCGCAGACCGCGCAGAACCCGGAACGCCCCGACGCGATCCGGCAGACACAGAACGCATGGAGCGCGCCGCAGATGCAGAATCCTCAGCCGCAGAATCCGCAGAGCGCAACGTACAGCCCGTATCCGAACGGGACGTACAGACCGGCGCAGAACGTCCATCCCGGACCTCAGCCCGGCGCGTACAATCCGAACCCGCAGAACGCCAATTCTCAGAGCAGCTACACGAGCGGCGCGTACCGCATGAACAACGCCTACGCCGCCCAGAACAGCTATAATCCCCAGAATCGCAGCTACAACGCCTACGGTGCCGCGTACAATCCGCAGAGCGCGCAGACCGCATCCGTGGCCTATGCGCCCGCCAAGAAGCAGAAGAAAAAGTCCTCCGGCTCGACCAAGGCGGTCGCCGTGATCTGCGCCTGCGCCGTGGTCCTCTCCGGACTCGCTGGCTTCGGCGGGACCGTCCTCGGCAACCGCATCGCCGCGTCGAACGGCACGAAGATCACCGCGCAGGACAACAGCGCCTCCGAACAGAAGAACACCGCATCGGCCACGGGCGGCGATTCCGTCGTGATCTACAAGTCCGTCGACAACGTCGCCACCTCCACCGCAGCGAGCGCGGGCGGCGATCTCACCTACGCGCAGGTCGCGGCTCTCGTGAAGGACTCCGTCGTGGAGATCACCACCGAGATGGCGGTCACGAACCCCTATTTCCCGCAGTTCATCCAGCAGGCGTCCGGCGCAGGCTCCGGCGTCATCATCTCCGAGGACGGCTACCTCATCACGAACGCGCACGTCATCCTCAATGAGAGCACGGGCGACCCCGCCGAGACCGTCACGGTCCGTCTCACGGATGCCGAGGAATACCCGGCGGAGGTCATCACCTACGACGCGGACGAGGATATCGCGATCCTGAAGATCGACGCGAACGGCCTCACCCCCGCGCGCTGCGGCGACAGCGACAAGCTGGTGGTCGGCGAAGAGCTCGTCGTCATCGGCAACCCGCTCGGCGAGCTCGGCGGCACGGTCACCAACGGCATCGTCTCCGCGACACAGCGTGAAATCACCGTCGGCGGCGTGACCATGTCTCTGATCCAGACCAACGCGGCGGTCAACCCCGGCAACTCCGGCGGCGGCATGTTCAACATGAAGGGCGAGCTCGTCGGCATCGTCAACTGCAAGTCCGGCGGCGACGAGATCGAAGGCCTCGGCTTCGCGATCCCGATCGATCAGGCCCTGAAGGTCTCCGAAGAGCTCCTCACGAAGGGCTATGTCTCCGGCAAGCCGATGCTCGGCATCGGGCTCGACACCGTCTCCTCGAACAGCTTCTTCTCCTTCTACAGCGTCCGCTCCGGACTGTATATCACGAGCGTGGAAGAGGGCATGAACGACAAGGTCTTTGAGGTCGGCGACCGCATCATCGCGGTGGACGGCGAGGAGGTCTCCTCCCGCGAGGACGTCAAGACCGTCATCTATCGTCACGCCGTCGGCGACAAGATCACCGTCCAGCTCTACCGCAACAACCGCCTGATGGAGGTCGAGGCCACCCTCTTTGAGAGAATGCCCGACGCGGAGCAGAACGGAAGCTTCGGCGCGACCGACGTGCAGGGCTCGCTGAACGATTTCTTCGGCGGGAACAATTAAGGCATCCCGCATCCAACTCATAAACATTTGAAAACGCAAAAGGAGGGATCCCCGTATCCCTCCTCTTGCCGTATCACGGAGGTTTATCCATGTATCACATTCTTGTCGTGGACGACGAAGAGATGATCCGCAAGCTGATTTCGAAATACGCGGTCTACGAGGGCCACACGATCACCGAGGCCGCGGACGGGATGGAGGCCATCCGCCTCTGCCGCGAGGAGAAATTCGACCTCATGATCATCGACATCATGATGCCGGAGCTCGACGGCTTTTCCGCCTGCCGCGAGATCCGCAAATTCTCCGAGATCCCGATCATCATGCTCTCCGCGCGCGGGGAAGAATATGACAAGATCAACGGCTTCGAGCTGGGGATCGACGACTATGTGGTCAAGCCCTTCTCCCCGAAGGAGCTGATGCTCCGCGTCAACGCCGTCATGAAGCGCGCGGCGGGGAGAGCGTCCGCGCCGAAGGAATCCGCCCCGGAGGAGCCGAAGAACGAGATCGTCGAATTCGCGGACGGCGGCCTGCGCGCGGATCTCACCGCCCGGATCGTCTACGTCGACGGAAAACGGGCGGACATGACGCCGAAGGAATACGACCTGTTCTTCTACATGATCCGCAACAAGAACATCGCCCTGACCCGCGAGAAGCTCATCACCGAGGTATGGGGCTACGACTATTTCGGCGACGACCGGACCCTCGACACGCACATCAAGCTGCTCCGCAAGAGTCTCGGACGGTACGCGGACTTCATCGTGACGCTCCGCGGCGTGGGGTACCGGTTCGATGCGGAAAGATAAAGAGAAGCGCGGCATCAGCCTGCGCGGAAGGCTGATCGCCGCATTTCTGCTCTTCACGGCGGCGGTTCTCGTCGTGCTCTGGCTGTTTGAGACGGTCCTGCTCGACGACATCTACCGCTCCCTCAAGCTCCGCGATATCGACAAATGCGCCGAGGAGGCCGCCGAGCTCACCGCGGAGGACGACGAGGACTATCAGACCGCCGTCGGCGCCGTCGCGCTCAAATACGACGTCTGCCTGACGGTCTACCGCGTCACCGACACCGAATGGGGTCCGTCCGGAGTGCCCGTCGCCGTCTCTCACAACCACTCCTTCTGCCTGATCCACAACTATCAGTCCAGCGCCTTCATCTCCGGACTGTACAGCGACGCGGAAGGGAATGGCGGATCGACGACGGTGACGCTCTCCCTCTACGATCTCTTCGGCGGGAACCGGGAGACCGAATTGGAGGACGGAGGAGACCGCGGGCGTCCGAAGAAGGACAAGAAGGCGGGCGACCGCTTTGAGGACGAGGACGTCATCTCGGTCCGCATCGTGCCGGAGGAAGGGACGAATCTGCTCATCCTGATCGACTCCGAGCTCGTGCCGCTCGACGCGACGGTCCGCACGCTGCACACCCAGCTCGGCTGGATCACCGTGATCCTTGTGATCCTCTCCCTTGTGCTGGCGACCGTGCTGGCCTCGCGCGTGTCGAAGCCGATCCGCAAGATGAGCGAGGAGGCCTCGAAGCTCGCGCTCGGCGACTACGACGTCAACTTCGACGGGGCCGGGAGCGCGGAGACGGAAAACCTCTCGGCGACCCTCAACCGCGCGGCCTACGAGCTCTCAAAGCTCGACCGGATGCAGAAGGACCTGATCGCGAACGTCTCCCACGACCTGCGCACGCCGCTGACCATGATCGCGGGCTATACCGAGGTCATGCGCGACCTGCCGGGCGAGGCGACGCCGGAGAATTTCCAGATCGTGCTGGACGAGTGCGATCGCCTCACCAACCTCGTGACGGACATGCTCGAGGTTTCGAAATATCAGAACGGGACGCAGAAGCTGAATTCCGCGCCGTTCAACTTCACCGCCGTCATCCGCCGCACGCTCGAGCGATACCAGAAGCTCCGCGAGCACGACGGATATGTCATCCGCTTCGAAGCCGACCGGGACGTCTGGGTCGACGGCGACGAGTCGCGGCTGCTGCAGGTGGTGTACAACCTCATCAACAACGCCGTGAACTACACCGGGGACGACAGGACGGTCGTGATTCGGCAGACGGCGGAGGGCGGGGAAGTGCTCGTCGAGGTCATCGACACGGGCATCGGCATCTCCGAGGAAGACCTTCCGCTCGTGTGGGAGCGCTATTACAAGGCGAATGACTTCCACAAGCGCGCGAACATGGGAACGGGCCTCGGCCTCTCGATCGTGCGGAGCATCCTTCTCCTGCACGGCGCGCAGTTCGGCGTCAAGAGCCGTGTCGGCGAGGGCAGCAATTTCTGGTTCCGCCTCAAAACGATCCCCGCGCCCGCCGGCGAAGAGGAAAACGCCTGATCTTCCGATCGAAGCAATATAAAAGGACCGCCGCACATGCAGCAGTCCTTTTCTTATGCCTTGTCGGTGGATCAGTCGTCCAGCGCGTCTCTGCGGGAGAGGTTGTAGCGGCCCTTCTCGTCCTGACCGAGGAACTTCACCTTGATGCGGTCGCCGACGTTGCAGACGTCCTCGACCTTTTCGGTGCGCTTCTTGTCCAGCTTGGAGATGTGG
>CACZSA010000215.1 GCA_902783705.1 uncultured Ruminococcus sp. | reverse complement strand
GAGAGCGGCCTGCCCGAGGGGGAGACGATCTCCGAGAAGGGAGCCGCCATCATCGGAACGGCGGCGGGCGCGGGGATCATCGGCTCAGCGATCGGCGGAATGACGGGAGGCGGAACAGAACCTCCGCCCGCACCCGCGCAGCCCGAATCCGCCGGTCCCGATCCCGATGAGCTCCGTCGGCGTCAGGAGGAAGAGCGACGTCGGCAGGAGGAGATACGGCGCCGTCAGGAGGAAGAACAGAAGCGCCTGGAGGAAAAGCGGAAGCGCGACGAGGATTTGAAACGTCTCCGGGAGGAACACGCCGAGCAGAAGCGCCAGCTCAAGGAGCTCGAGCAGAAGATAATCGAGGATGCGAGGAAAAAAGCCGAGGAGCAGAAGAAATACATCGACAAGCTCTACAAAAAATACGGCGTCGATCCGGATCAGGAAAACGCGAAGAAGATCTTGCGCAACACCATCAAAAAAGAACAGATCAAGAACGCGAACGAAGCCGTCGCGGAGCTGGCGAAGGACGCGGAGCTCGCCGTCTGGGAACAGCTTGCCACGGACATTTCAAACGGTGCGGACATTTCTCTGGAGCTCGCGGCATCCGTCACGGGCGAGACCGGGCAGGCCGTGCTTGCGTCGTACTACACCCTGAAGGGAACGGCGTCCCGCACGGCGGAGGCCATCGCACGGATCGCGTACAACGGCAAGTCCTACAAGGATTATTCCCTCGGCGACTATGCCCGGGACGCGTGGGACCTCACCCATTCGGCGGTTCAGGGCACAGCGGAGGGGCTCTCCAAGGCGGGGCAGGCTGTTATCAGCTACAACGACCCCAACGCAAAGGTAAAAGCCGCGCTCCAGATCGGCGGAGAGGCTGCGAAAGAGATGTGGGACACCGCGCGCAAAGGCGGTGATCTTGTCGACATTATGAAGGCGGGCGCAAAGGGCACGACCAAGGGTGCCATCAATGCGACGATCAGCTATACCCTCGACAAGACCGTCGGCAAGCTCGCAGGAAAAGGGGAAGCGTTCAAACAGAGCGATTTCAGCAAAACACTCAGCAATTACGGCGGCGCGACAGGGAAGAGCACCAACAAGATCACATCGGGAGATGCGGTTGGCGGCGGCGCAAACACGGCGGTCAGCATGATCACGGAGAAAACCGGTATGAACGACGCCGTCGACAAATTCTTCGGCAGCCCGACCGCCCACGCGGATGCGGCGGCACAGACGGCGAAGCGGATTTCGGACGCGGCAAGCGGCATTCGTTGAGCAGGGTTTCATCGGGATGAACGAGTGAGAAACGGAGGAAGAACGGAATGAAACATTTCAGAACCATGCGGGAGGCGGTTCTCGCGGCGGCGCAGCTCTGCCCGGGCTGGCTCGTGCTGGAGAGCGGGGAATACATCGAAGCGCCCGCCGCCGAATACCTCGCGCGTGTGACGGACGATCTCGACCGGGAAGACGACGCGGCATCGGAGACCTATTACCTCGCGTCGGACGAGGGCGCGGTCGGGGTGACGAGCAGATACGAATACCTCGCGCAGTGGATCCTGATCCCCGTGATGCGTCCGATGGCGGAGCTCGAAGCGGAACTCGAGGCGCAGATCGCGCAGCAGACACAGGCGACGCGCGGGCCGCAGCGGAATATGCAGGAGCCCGCCGGAGCTGCCGGAGCTGCCGGAGCCGGAGCCGGAGCCGGGACGCCCGCGTTCTGTCCGTGGTGCGGGTACAAGCAGCAGCCCGGCGCGCGGTTCTGCCCGGATTGCGGGAGAAAATTCAACTGACGCAAAAGAAAACGGCGCGTACCTTTTCCCCGTGGTACGCGCCGGGCAGTGCCCGGAGACAGGAGGCGAGCTTGCCGAAGGTGAGCTCGCCTCTTGCCCGCGGGGGCCCCCCGCCCGCAAGCGCCAGCGCGCAAACAAAGCAAAATCAAAAAAACAGCCCGCCGCAGGAGATTTCCCGCAGCGGGCTGTGATTATTTGGGATGAATCGCTCGATTCCACTCAGTCAAGCAGTCCGAGAATCTGCGCCAGCAGAACCGTCCGCTCGTCGAGTGCGTTCACGACGATCTTGTCGCTCCCGTACTTCACGGTGTTGTACGCCGCGAGGACCTTCGTCAGGTTCGTGCGGTCGGTGTACGCCAGACGGAGGAGATCCAGATAGCTCAGCGTGTCGCCGTAGAGTACCTTCGTCTGCTCCTTCGTGCCGTCTTCGTTCGTCTTCACGGCGTCGGAGAGACGGACGATCGGGATGAACAGACCTTCCGCACTCTTGATCCAGCCGTTGATGACCGCGTTCTGCGCCGCAATGTAATCGGAAACATCGTAGCCCCAGCTCGTGACCTGAACGCCAGTCGGGCAGGTCGTCCAGTAACCGTCGAAGACCGCCGCGGTCAGGCTTCCGACATACACGAGCACGTCGCCGTACACGTCCGGATTGGACTTGGAGTACGCGCGGACGATCACCGCGCCGTTCGCCTTGCCGCTGATCTTGCCGTTCTCTTCGCCGACGCGGCCGTAGTCAAAACCGCGGATGACCTTGTAGAGAATGTCGTTGTAGACCTTGCCGCTCGCGGAGGTCACCGTGCAGTTGGTCGCCTCTTCGATGCCGATGTTCCACGCGTCGGTGGAGACGTAGAGGATGTCGTTCAGCTTCTCGAAGGAAGCGCGGACGAGGACGCTCACGTCCAGACGGGCGATCGGAACGCCGCCCTTGGTGTAGACATAGACCTTCGCGGAGCCGTTGTGGTTCGCGACGAGCTTGCCGGTATTGGTGTCATAATACGCGACGGAGGGATTCGAGGAAACATAGTACGCGCCCGTGCAGATGGTTCTGCGCTCGCCCTCGGTCATGATGAGGTTGTAGGCGGTGCGGTCGAGGTATTTTTCCAGCTCGGCGCGCGCGTCCGCTACGGTGTAGTACTTGCCGCCGACGAGAATGTCATACGGGGACGGACGGTACCAGCCGCCGAAATAGGTCTGGATCTGCGGAACGACGGGCGTGTAAACCGGGTAAACGGTGGTCTTCGGCAGGTCGGAAGCGGAGTAAACCGTCGCCGGACCGTTGAAGATGAAGCCGCCCGGGGCCGTGGTGGTCTGGGCCTGCGCAGCCGGAACGGTGGGCGTGGTCACGACGGGCTGGGTGACCTGCGTGGTGGGTGCGGTGGTGCCGTCGCCCTTCGGAGCCACGAAGATCGTCTTCGCGGAGACCGACGTTGCAAGGATGGACGCAAACAGAAGCGCGGCGAGCGCTCTGGCACATCTTTTCATGGGAAACATCTCCTTTATTGGGTAATATTCTGATACAGAGTTATTATAGCGCATTGTTCGCGGGATGTCAAGGGGAATGGGGCAATTCGTTTATGAAATTTCGCGCACAAAAGTAAAAGAGGACCCGGCGGATCCTCTTTTTCGATGAAATCAGACGCGGATGATGTAGTCCTCGCGGCGCGGGGCGGGTTCGCGGGTGCCGCCTTCCCGGCCGTAGCCGAGGATCACGTTGCCGATCCCGCGGCAGGTCTCGGGGATGCCCCACTTTTTCATGAGCGCCTTCCCCTCGTCGGAGTCGAAGACCTCCGTCGCCCGCCAGATATAGCAGGAATCGACGCCCAAGGCCGCCGCGGCGTTCAGAAGATTGCCGATCACGAGGTTGCCGTCCGCGATATAGGTCGGGATCGTGGAATCCGCGAAGACCACGAGCACGGTCGGCGCGCCGTAGAACGGATGGGAATCCGGATTGCCCATGACGCCGCCGTTGAGGCGTTCGAGCACGGCGTAATCGGCGGGATTCTGCACGACCGCGATGCGCGGGGACTGACGGCCCATGCCGGTCGGCGCCCACGTTCCGGCCTCGAGGATCGCGGCGAGCTCTTCCTCGCGCACCTGATCGGGCTTGTAGCTCCGGCACGCGCGGCGGGTTTTGAGGGTGTGAAGAACGGGATTTTCAGACATATCGGTACTCCTTTTCGGTGAAATTCAGGCTTTTCTGCGCTTCATATCGATCCGGCGGGTGAGGAACGCCGCCGCGACCGTGAGCGCGCAGGGCAGCTGCGTCGTGACGTGGTTGAAGAAGGTCTTCTTCGTCTGCCGGGAAGTTTCTGCGTTGCTCATACGGGAATCTCCCGTTGAATTCGATACATCCATTGTATCAGAAACAGGCGGCAAATGCAACCGCTTTCTTCAAAAAAATCATGGGAATTTAAAAATCCCCCATGCAGGGGGACTTTTCGGTCACGGCGTGATCCAGAGGGTGAGGGGCGTCGTGTCGGTGTATTTGCCGAGGTCGTCGATGCGGAGGGCCGTGTCGTCGAGGACGTAGAGGCGGACGCAGGAGGTGCCCTTCTTGCCGAGCTTCGGGTCCTCGGCGGAGATCGCAAAGGAGAGGGAGGGGCTCTTCAGGGCGACGGAATAGCGGTCCTCCCAGTAGGGCAGCAGCTCGTTGACGACGGTGAAGGAGGTTTCGGGGGTGACGTGCAGGCCGCGGATCTCGGCGCAGCCGTTGCGGTTCCCGTGCTGGAGGAGGTCGAAGGTCCCGTCGACGGAGAAGGACACCGCCGCCCCGGACGCGCGCTCCTCGATCTTCACGAAATCGGAGGCGGGGACGCCCGCGATGGTCGTGAAGAGGGGCTCCTCCTTCTGGGACCAGTCGAGGACCTCGCGGCCCGCGAGAAGGGAGGATTCGATTTTGTTCATGTACTTGACGAAGCTGCGCCAGCGGACCCCGCCCTCGCGGCAGTCAGCGGCGATTTTGGCGATTTCCTCCTCGGGAAGCGCGGCGACCGCGTCGAGGACCTCGTTGCGCTCGAGGTAGAAGAGGGGCAGGGTGCGGAAGCGGTCGTAGTTCGACCAGATCGTGCGCTTGATGGAGACGATGTCGCGCACGCGGCGGATGTTCTGCATAGATCAAATCTCCTGTTTTACGGATTTGGATTATTATACCACGGAACATGTCCCTTGTCAATAGCCGGGATCAATTCTCGCCCGCAGGGACAGCCTCGAAGCCGATCTCCGCGGTCGTTCCTCCGGCGGTCAGGTAGGTGCGGCACAGCTCCCGATCGAGCGGCCCTTCGCCGGGGGAGACGGTCCGCCAGACAAGAATATCACCGCGGACGGGCGGGTGCAGGCCCTCATCCCAGTCGAGCGCATCGAGCCATTCGTCTCCGGAAGGTGAGAAGAGGCGCTTCGTCTTCGAGAGGGAACCATCCCGCTTCCAGACGGCAGACCAGAGCTCCTGCGTCCTCCAGCCGAGGTAGTCTCTCTGTTCTCCCGTTGGCGTGCGGACGCCGCTGTCCACATGAACGAGCGGGCAGGAGAAGAGGGCGGTCCGATCCCGCGCGTCTCCGGTCACATACCAGAGCATATTCCCGCTGACCCGAAAGGCGGCGACGCCGTCGAGAATCTTTTCTGAATTTCCCGGCCTGTCGAGGGAGACACGCCGCAGGCTCCCGCCCTCAATGTACCAGAAATACCGTCCCCCTACCGCGCCGAGGTGCCTTTCTGTGAGAATCGTGCGTTCCGGGCGGAGCAGGAAGTCGAGCGATTCCACGCCGCCCGCGCCGATCCGGACCGCGCCTTCTTCGCCGAACCGGAGAAGGGCGTCTCCCATGGGGATCTCCACGGCGATTTCTCGGTCCATGCGGATGGCATAGCAGACGTTTTCATCCCCGGCGTAGGACAGCGGCGAGAAGACATAGAGGATGCCGTTCGCGCCGTGCAGGCTCCAGAGGATACGGTCCGTCTCGAAGAGCTTGTCGAATTCCGGTGCACCGATCTTCCATTCGAGCACCGCGTATCGTATGTCCTTCGACTCTTCCGTCCAGTCAGAGAGGGTTCCTATGAAGTAGACGGCGTCTCCGAAGCGGATGGCGGAGTTGGTCAGCGGAGCATGCGCGGAGAGATGTTCACACGGGCGCTCAGGATCAAGCCGGCAAGCTTCGTTCGTGCAGACCTTGTGGAGCGTGCCGTCGTCATCCGGGTAAAAGAGGCCGAGGGTTACTCTATCCCCTTCGGAGCGGGCCGTGCGTGTCACACACCAGAGCGACGCTTCATCGCCTGAGACGGGGCCGTATTCCATGAATTCCTCCTCGGAGACGGGACCGACAGTGCGAGGGAGCACAAATTCCAGCACGGACGGGACGAAGGAATGAAACTGCGAGGCATCCTCGTAGGCAACATTCTCCTTCGGTTCGCGTGGAACGACCGGCTTTTGCGGCTCCGTGTCCGTGCGGTCGGCGCATCCCACAAGGATGGACAGGCAGAGGAGAACGGTAAGCGAGAAAACGATGTGTTTTGTCATACTGCCTCCGTAAATTGAGGTTAAATAACCACAAATGCATTATAGCATGCAGATCCAAATCCGTCAAGTGCATTTTGACAAATTCTGAGAAATGAAAAAGGAACCCGCCGAAGACGGATTCCCTTGTGTGTATTCGCATTCACTCCGCGTTCTGCGCATTGATCCGGAAGCTGTGCGTACAAAAGTCACGCTATTTATTCTCCGCAAGCCAGATCGATACGCGGGACTGGATCTTCTGGGCGCAGTCTTCGGCGGATCCGACGCCGGAGAGGAAGGCCGAGATCTCCTCGCGCACGATCGCCGTGACGTCGGGCGAGGTCATGCCGAGGATCGGGGTGCACGGGACGTCGAAGAGGGCGAGGAGCGTCTCCTCCGCCGACGCCGGGATGTCCGCATACCGGAATTGCGTCATCTGCTGCAGTCCCGCTTTCAGCTCCTCGCCCGGCCTGAGCGCAACCACCGATCCGTCCGCGCCCATGGCGATCCGACCGCCGCGGTAGTCTGCGAGCGATTCGCGGAAGACGGGCTTCAGGGCGGGCGTGAGATAGTCCGAGGATTCGACGGAGAGGAGGGAGGCACGGATCAGACGCCATGCGAGATCGGGGGAGGCGGCGCACGCGGGGATCAGGAAGACGGAAGACGGCATGAGGTCCGCGCCGGATGCTCCGGGACGGCTGAGCAGGCTCTCCTCCGACGGAAGCGAGACGGACGGGAGCGCGCGGAGCCCTCCGATCCGCTCCTCTGCGAGAAGCAGGCGGCCCGATTCAAAACCCTGCCCGGTACCGAACTGCACTGCGTTCATTCCCCCGCGGATTCTGGTCAGGCCCGCCTCATCCGGGAGGTTTTCGAGCCATTCGAGATAGCGAAGGAAGAGCGGGCTGTCGAAGGCGCAGGTGCCGTTCTCCGTGTCGAGGAAGACGCCGTAATCCCGCACGAGGGGATCGCCGAAGCGGATGAGCTGCTCGCGGACGCATCCATCGAAAACGAGGGTGTCCGCGGGCGTCTGTTCGGCCCAGGCGAGGAATTCGTCGAGGGACCAGCTCCGGACCGGCGCGCCTGTTCCCGGGGCGAGGGAGGCGTCCTTCGCGCGGAGCAGGCCGAGGGAGAAGGACGGCGCGAGTCCCCAGAGCTGCCCGTCCCCGTCGGTGAAGGCCGTCTCAACTGCGCAAAAGAGCGTTTCGCAGTTGACCGCCTCGTCGAGGTACGGGTCGAGCGGGAGATAGTACCCCTTCCGGCAGAGGACCGCGAGGATGCCGTCGCCCTTCGCCGAATCCGCGGGTTCACAGAGGAGGTCGGGCGCGGCGAGACCCGTGAGAATATCGATCGTCAGCCGCTGCATCCCGGCGTCCGGAGCGTCGGAGGCGGCGTATCCGCTGTAATCGAGGCGGCTCAGGCGCACATCCGGATTCTCCCGTCCGAAGCGCACGAGGAGCGAGCGGTCCGCATCGGTGAGGGGATGGGCGTGGGCAAGGACGAGGGTGCGCCGTTCCGACACCGGGATCTCGCGCGGGGTGCAGAGGGTGAGGCGGTATCCGTTCTCCCGCGTGACGAAGAGGAATCCCTGCTGACCCGCGCTGTCCGGTCCCGCGTCGGCGAGGAAGAGCGACTGCCCCTCGGCGAGGATCGACGGATGATTCGTGAGCCGATCGAGGTCCTGCGCCGCGGCATATCCGGCCTCGATGAAATCGAGAAGCGGTTCCTCCGTCAGCGCGCCGTCCTCGTCGAAATCGAGCGCGAGGAGGCCGGAGGCGCTGTCGCACACGCCGAAATGCTCCGCCGACGGCACGAGGGTCCGCGCTGCGCTGTCGACGGCGTGCGGATCGGTGAGATTGCCGCTGTCTCTGTCTACGCGGGCGATCCGGCATTCCTCCGGCATGCGCATTGTCACCCAGACCTGTCCGTCCGCGAGGGTCGCCGCGGAGGAGGGGGAGGCGG
>CACZSA010000214.1 GCA_902783705.1 uncultured Ruminococcus sp. | reverse complement strand
GCTGAGGGCACAGTCTCCGTATGACGATCTGCCGTCGGCGGAGAAATACGAATATGCCTACAACAACAGGCTTGCGCTGGCGAACCGCCAGTATGTCAACATGGGCCTTCTGACATCGGATATATCCGTTTTCGGCACAGACGCCTACACCTGTATCGGCTATCCGGATTCCCCCGGCTATGCGTTCTGCCCGACCACGGACTGGACCTACATGATCGGCGCAGGGGCGGAAAACCCCGACACCGCCTGGAAGATCATCCAGGCGTTCTTCGAGCCGACCCGCACCGCAGACACGGGTCGCGTGATCTGGTCAGGCGGTCTCCCCGTTTTGAAGAATCTTTTTGACGTTGCTGTGCAGCAGACGCTGGATCAGACCTTTTTCCTCTATTTTTCGGGGGGCGGCGGTGCGGTCACGAAGGACCCGGAGCATCCTTTCACGGAAGCGGATCTCATGGAACCGGGCTTTGTCTTTGATTTCACCGAAGAGGATGCCTCGCGGTTCCGTGCGCTGTTTGACAGCCGCAATGTCAGAAGGATCGCTGATCAGATCCCGTCCGAGGTGAATGCCATCGCCACGGAGGAGATCTCCTCCTTCCTCGCCGGACATTCCACCGCCGAAACCTGCGCTGCGGCGATCCAATCCCGTGTGACGCTGTGGATGGCGGAGCATCAGTGAGCGGAACCCCGCGAAAAATTCCGGGGATCGGCGGATTTCCGTTTGCATCGCGCGCCGACTTGTGCTATAATGGGGAAAAACAGCGAACCTCACCGATGCAAAGGAGTTATCATGCTTCCATACGAAAATCCGGCCCTGTCCCCGGCGGAGCGTGCCGCGGACCTCACCGCCCGCCTCACCCTGCGTGAGAAGGTCGGTCAGCTCAATCAGCGCCTGCACGGCTTTGACAGCTACACGCGCGACGGCGACCGCTTCGCCCTGTCCGACGAATTCGTCCGGGAGGTGGAGCGCTGGGGCGGCCTCGGCCTCCTCTACGGCCTCTACCGCGCGGATCCGTGGTCAGCGAAGGACTTCACGAACGGCCTCGTCGGCACGGCGGCCTCGCGCATCTACAACGAGGTCCAGCGCACCGTGATCGGGCATACGCGCTTCGGCATCCCGGTCCTGCTCTGCGAGGAGAGCCCGCACGGGCATCAGGCGCTCGGTGGCTATCTCCTCCCAGTCAACCTCGCCCTCGGCTGCACCTTCGATCCCGCCCTCGCGGAGGAGGCCTTCTCCGTCGTCGGCGCGCAGATGAAGGGCCTCTGCACCGACCTCGCGCTCACGTCCATGCTCGATATGTGCCGCGATCCGCGGTGGGGACGGAGCGAGGAGTGCTATTCCGAGGATCCCCTGCTCGCGTCGAGGATGGCGGGGGCGGCGGTCCGGGGACTCCGGCGCGGCGGGATGGACGCGGTGGCAAAGCATTGCGCGGCGCAGGGCGAGACCACGGGCGGTGTCAACGCGAGCGCGGCCCGGATCGGCGAACGGGAGCTGCGCGAGATCCATCTTCCCCCGGTCCGCGCGGCGGCAGAGGCGGGCGTCTCGGGCGTCATGGCGGCGTACAACGAGATCGACGGCGTCCCGTGCCACGGCAATCCCTGGCTTCTGAAGGACGTGCTGCGCGGCGAGTTCGGCTTCGACGGGATCGTCATGGCGGACGGCGTCGCGGTGGACCGGCTCGATCTGGTCTCCTCGCCCGATTTCGCCTCGCGCGGCGCGGTCGCGATCAACGCCGGCGTCGACGTCAGCCTCTGGGACCGGGGATTCACAGCCCTCGAGGAGGCCGTCGAGCGCGGGCTTGTGTCGATCGAGCGCATCGACGAGGCTGTGCGGCGCGTGCTGACCCTGAAATTCGCGCGCGGACTCTTCGAGCATCCCTACATGGAGGAGGGCGAGCCGAAGATCTACTCCATGGCAGACCATCCGGAAACTCTCCGTCTCGCGCGGGAATCGGCGGTCCTGCTCAAAAACCGGAACGGCGTCCTGCCGCTCGATCAATCGATCTCCTCCCTCGCCGTCATCGGACCGTTTGCGGACGACGTCTACGCCCAGCTCGGCGACTACACCCCGCCGCAGAAGCCCGGCGCGTCCGTGTCCTATCTCGCGGGCATCCGAGCTGTCCTCGCGGATACGGACTGCCGGATCCTCGCGCACACCGATCCCATCCCCGCGGACGACGGCGAGCTGGACGGCTATATCCGGCGCGCGGCGGAAACAGCGGCGGAGGCGGACGCGGCGGTCGTCGTGCTCGGCGGGTCCTCGTCCCGCTTCCACGGCATGACCTTCGAGGACAACGGCGCGGCCCATCACGCCGAGGGGAGCGAACGGCACCGGAACCTGACTGACTGCGGCGAGGGCGTCGACGTCTCGGACATCTCCCTCCCTGACTGGCAGAGACGGCTTCTCGCATCCGTCCGCGAAGCGATCCCGGACAAGCCCCTCATCGTGATCCTCAACGCCGGGCGTCCGTATGCCTCGGATTCCATCGCGCCGATGGCGGACGGGATCCTCTGCGCGTTCTACGGCGGACCCGCGGCGGGACTTGCGGCGGCGGAGATCCTCTTCGGGGAGACGAATCCTTCGGGGCGGCTGTCCGTGTCATTCCCGCGCTCGACGGGCGAGATCCCCGCAGCCTACAACCGACGCGCCTCCTACGACGTGCGCTACTCCGACGCCTCCGGGATCCCGGACTATCCCTTCGGATTCGGCCTGTCCTATACGGAATTCTCCCTTGACGGCGTCCGCGTGACGGTCGGCGGGGAGACGATCATCCCCGGCACCCCGCGTGAACCCGCTCTGCTTCCCGACAGCGTCCGCGAGGAGGGGATCACCCTCGCCTTCCGGATGGAGAACCGCGGGCATGCAGCGGGCAGCGCGGTCCCGATGCTCTTCGTGCGGCGGCACAGCGGTTCCGTGATCCCGCGGCTCCGGGAGCTGAAGGATTTCACGCGCGTTCTCCTCGAACCCGACGAATCGGAGGACGTCACCCTCCGCCTCACGCCCGAGCGCCTCGCGTGCCTCAGCCGGGACTGCCGCTGCCGGATCGAGCCCGGCGTCCTTGAGCTGATGCTCTGGGAGGGCGACGCGATGCGCTGGCACGGAAGTGTACGGATCGGGTAAGACAGATTACAAATTCACACAAGGAGGCAGAACCAATGGAAGAGCGTGAGATCAAAATGGGACTGAACGCGGAGGATGTGCTCCGCCGGGACGAAGGCATGGGACTGGCGGGTCTGGCGGGTCTCTTTTCCTCCATGGGAGACAGCGAAGCCGACGCGCTTGCCATGGCCCGGAGCGAGGACGGCATGCGGATCGCGCAGAAGATGGCCCTCATGCGCTGGCCCGAGGATTCGGACGAATGCCGCGCGTACTGGGCCGGATATGAAAAAGGGCTCCGCAAGGAAGTCCACGGCACAGACGCGGAGAAGTGGAGCAGCTTCGTCCCGCTCGCAGCGGAGCGCGACCCGGAGCGGCGTTTCCCCTTGATCTTCTGCCTTCACGGCGCGCACAACCCGATCCAGCTCGCGGAGAGTTACGGCGTCATGCAGCTTGCGGCGCGGGAGGAATGCGTCGTCATCGCACCGGAGGATGAAAACGAGGCGCACGTCGAGGCACTGCGGGCGTATGCCGTCGCGCATCTGCCCGTCGATCCGTCGCGCATCTACCTCATCGGGTACAGCTTCGGCGGATTCATGAGCGCGCGGATCGGGCTGTCGCATCCGGAGCACTATGCGGGTGTCGGCATGGGCGGTATGCTCTTCGCGGGAGACGTCCGGGGACATGAGCTCGACGGGATTTGGTACGAGCCGTTCTCGCTGAGCGTGAAAATGCTCCGGCACGCAGAGGAGATCGGCTTGCCTGCGCTTCTCTTCATGGGCGAGCGCGAGATGCTCCGCCTCCTGCCGCTCTGGCGCGAACCCGAGGGTGAGGTCCGGGACGGCGTGATCCCGCTCGGAAGCCGGGACAAACAGGCGGCGTTTTCGAGGTGGCGCAAAATCGGCGGATGCCCGGACACCGCCTTCCTCGCGGAGGGCGAAGGAAAGAACGAAACCGAACGCCGGATCGGCGCGCACTTCGAGCGGGTTGAGATCCGGGAATACGCCGGGCGGAAGTACTATCTCGGCGACAGCGTAAGGGAAGACGGGGAATGCCTCTTCCGCACGGTTGCCTGCGGGGAGATGGTCCACTGGCCGACCGACGCCTTCGTGCCGCTTGTCTGGGAGCAGATCGGACGATACACGCGGGATCCCCGGACCGGACGCCTGATCCGCCTGTAATTCAATATCAGAGGAAAATCATCATGTTCAATCATCACGACATCACCCGCGACGCGTGCATGCTTCGCGGACCGCTCCGTCACCACGGCTACGACTGGTGGTGGCATTCGTTCACGGCACAGGACGCACAGACCGGGGAGGACCGCCCGTTCTTCATCGAATTCTTTGTCGTCAATCCCGCGCTCGGAGGATCGGTCCCGATCCTCGGTCAGCTCCCCGAAAACCGCGAGACCGGTCGTCTTCCGTCCTATCTCATGGTCAAGGCGGGCACATGGGGCAGGGATCCCCGCCAGCTCCACCGCTTCTTTGCGTGGGACGACGTGAAGCTGCATGCCGACGCGCCGTATTCCATCGAGGCGGACGACTGTGCGGCCTCCGAAACGCGCCTCACGGGGCACATCTCGATCACCGAAGAGGAAGCCCTCGCGCATCCCGAGTGGATGTGCGACGCCGGGGAGATGGCGTGGGACCTCACGATCGACAAGCAGATCGCCTTCAACGTCGGATACGGCGCGAGCAAGCCGCTGCGGGACGCCGAGGCCTTCGCGATGTACTGGCACGCCGAGGGCATGAAGAGCGCGTATTCCGGGACGGTCACCTTCGGCGGCAGGACCTATGTCGTCACGCCGGAGAAGAGCTTCGGGTATGCTGACAAGAACTGGGGCCGCGACTTCACGAGTCCGTGGGTCTGGCTCGCCTCCTCCTGCCTCACGAGCCGGAAGACGGGGAAGCGGCTCGAGAACAGCGCGTTCGACATCGGCGGCGGACGCCCGAAGATCTATTTCGTTCCACTCGACCGTCGGCTCCTCGGCGTCTTCTACTACGAGGGGAAGGAATACGATTTCAACTTCTCCCACGTATGGCTGAACGTGAAGACGGAGTTCTCCTTCGAGGAACGGGAGGACGAGGTCGTCTGGCACGTCCGGCAGGAGAACATCCACGCGGCGATGGAGACGGAGATCACGTGCAGAAAGTCCGAGATGCTGCTCGTCAACTACGAGGCGCCGGACGGCACAAAAAAACACAACCGGCTCTTCAACGGCGGGGGAGGCCGCGGAATCGTCCGGCTGTATGACCGCGTGGACGGCGCGCTCGTCCTCACGGATGAGATCGAGGCGACGCACGTCGGCTGCGAATATGGGGAGTATAGAGAATAACATGGAGCTCGAAAAACTGGATTTTCCGCTCACGGTCTCGAAGGTCCGGGATCAGCGGGCGATCGACCTCTCGAAGGACTTCACCTTCGTCGGCAGAACGGACGAGGAGCTCTCGCTGGTCTGCCGCACGGAGGACACGCCCCGGGAGACGCTCGCGCGGGAGGACGGATGGCGAGCATTCCGGGTGCGCGACGTCCTCGATTTCTCGCTCACGGGCATCCTCGCGCGCCTCTCCGCGGTCCTCGCCGAAGCGGAGATCGGCATCTTCGCCGTCTCGACCTATAACACCGACTACATCCTCGTGAAGGAGGAGAATTTCGCGCGGGCAGCCCAGGCGCTTGAGGCGGCGGGATACCATATCGTCTGACTCAGCGCTTCTCCCGCGTCAGAAAGAGCGCGAGCGCAACAGCCGCGATCCCGCCCGCCAGCTTGCCGACGATGAGCGGAACGGCGGTCGAGGGATCGACGGAGAGCTGAAACGCGAGGTGATCCCCGAGCATGAAGGATGCGGGGACGAGATACGCGGCGTTCACGACGAGTCCGCGGTCGTTCATGTCCTTCGTCATCCCGAACATCGGGATCGCGTTGATCGAAGTCGTGACGATCCCGAGGACCGACGCCCTGTCCATCCCGGCGCGAACTCCGATCCGCTCGAAGAGGGGGCCGCAGAGCTTTTCGAGGAAGAAGAGCAGGGTGAACGCTCCGGCGAGGAAGATCGCGATCTGCCCGATGATGAGGATCCCGTCGTCGAAGGTCCCAAGATCCGGCACGTCCCATTCCATGACCTTCACGACCATCGAGACCGAGAGCGCGGCGGTGAAGACCCCGGTCAGGATATACCCGAAGACCGTGACGATCTTTACGGCGACGGCTTCGGCAAAGAGAAGTCCCGCGACAACGAGGGCGGAGAAGATCAGAAGCGGCGCGAGATTGCAGAGCAGGGTGAGGAGAGGAATGCCGAGGCAGAGCCCGCCGACGAAGCACGCGGCCGGAACCGCACAGAGCCCGATCGCCAGCCCCTTCGCGAGCTGCGGCTTCCGCTCCTTCGGCGTCAGGGCGAACCCGACGGGAAAGGCGAACATGATTGCGCATCCCATCGTGCTCCCGACGATCGAGCCGTTGAACCGCCCGAGGTCCGGGTCCTGCGCCAGTGCGAGCGCGAGAGGCCAGCCGCCCGAATCGTCCGCGATGAAGAGGCCCGCGAGGATGGACGGATCGATCCCGAGTCGTGCGCAGACGGGCGTGACGACCGGAGCGAGCAGGCGGGCGATCAGAGGCGCGATGGTGAACGGCCCGATCATCGCGAGGATCAGCGTGCCCGAGGCCTCAAAGCCCCGCTCGAACGATTTTCCCGGTCCGAAGCGGCATCCGATGGCCCGGTCCGCCGCGCCGATCATCGCGAAGATCAGCATGAAAATGGAAATGAATGCGCCGGCGTTCATGAAGAATCCCCTTTGTTCCGTTGACGTTGAAGAACCCCCGCAGAGGTTTGCAGGGGTTCCCGTTTTTTGTTATCCTAAGAAGGCGAGCTCGCTGAACTGCACGATGTCGTCGTTCGAGATCACGATCTTGAAATACTGGTAGGTACCCGGATTGTCGAAGGCGAAGACGCTCCACGTGAAGTTCGAGGCCGGAAGGATATCCCGTCCGTTTTTCACCTCGGTCATCGTCTCCCAGTTCTTCCCGTCGGTCGAGCCGTAGATCGTCCATTTTTTCGGGTTGCGGACGGCGTAGTTGCGCGTGTCGTTTGCCGTCATCAGCGCGTAATGCGTCGGCGATACGGCGGATTTGCACTCGAACGTGATTTCGGTGTCCCACCACGGCTGCCAGCAGTATTTGCTTCCCGCCTCGCCGTCGAAGAGGTTCTCGACGCCCTCGCCGCCGAATCCGTCGAAATTGGTCTTGATGTTCTTCACACCGGCCTTTGCGGTCAGGTCGGAGAGGGACTTGTAAAGCTCTTCGGATTCCTTGTTCAGGAACCCGCCGTCATCCGCGTCCACGCCTCCGCCGAATTTCATCGTCGTGAAGTTCGGAAGATGGTAGGTCGCGTCGAGCCATTCCACGCGCTGCGCGATCCAGTCGGCGAGGTATTCGTAGTGCGCCGTGTAGGTTTTGAGCCGCCGGATGGCCTCGGTCTCGCGGTTCTGCGTCGTCCCGAAGATCGGCCAGCGGATGAAGTTGCGCTCATAGGAGCGGAGCTTCGTGGATCCCTCCTCGCGCACCTTGCCGGGGAGCGTGTCGATGAGGGAGGCCTTCACCTCGTCCCACCGCGCCACGACGAGCTCGCGGAACCATTCGAATTCCATCGGCTTGTAGTACCACGGATTGCCGCCGCCGGAGCCGGAGCGCGTCGCCGCGAACAGACCGTCGATCGTCTCCTCGCCCTCGTTTGCATTTCCGAGCGAAAGGTCGAAGTCCCAGAGCGGACCGAGGTGCACCTTGCCGCCCTTTTCCTTGTAGAGATAGTAGCTGTCCCATCCGAGGTCGAGATTCTTCAATACCTCCGCCGCGACGTAGGTGTCGACCATCGAATCGAGGTCCATGAATTCCTCAACCTGCGCCCGGTCGCCGCTCTTAATCGCGTCGTAGCACGCGGAGAGGTATTCCGTGATGTATTTGATTTGCTCCTTTTTGATCTTCTGATCCTCGGAGAGGTCGCTGTGCACCATGTACTGCTTGCCGTTCAGGGTGAAGGTGTCGCCGCTCGAATAGCTCGAGAGCTCGACGAGATAGCCGATATCGAGCTCGGATTCAAATCCGTTCGTGTCGATGTTCACGCGGGCCTTCGAATCGCGGATCTCCTCGGCGAGCAGATAGACGCCGCGGTATTCGCCGTTTAGATAGACCTCGACGGAGGTGGATGCCGGGGAGAACGCGACGCCGTCGAAGGAGCGCACCAGATCCAGGGCGACGTGATTGCGCTGCAGCGACTGGTCGCAGACGTTCGCGAGCAGGACCCAGACCTTGTCCTTGCCCGTGCCGAGGTCGAAGAGGTTGACCTTCTCGGGGAATTTGATCTTGTAGGATTTCTTCTCGTATCCCCAGGTGTTGTTGCCTCGTCCGCGGATCTGTACGGTGTCGCTGTACTGCCAGCGGGATTCCGTCCCGAGGATGCGCAGCCCCGCGTGGATGTACTCGGTCTTCGAGCGGACGTCGACGCCCGTTTCCGTGTCGATCGCGATGACGGGCATGTCGAGCACGTCGTAGTCGAAGATCGCCGTGATCAGCGTGCTCTCCGAGAGATTGTCGATCGAGTCCGCGCGGACGGGATCGGTCAGTCCGTCGGACCAGCGCACGAAGCGGTAGCCGAAGTTCGGGACGGCCTCGACGGTCTCCGCCTGTCCGTTGAGCTTGCGGAGCGCGCCGTTCTTCACGGTCCCGGCGGGGGCATAGTTGACCGCGTATCCGACATAGAGGATGCCGTCGTCCGGGATTTCCGGGGGATCCGAGGGCGAGGTGGGCAGCCAGATGCCGTCCTCGGTCGCGACGGTCTCTTCTTCGGCGGGTTCCGTTTCATCCGGTGTTTCGGGTTCGGAGGCGTCGTCTGCGGCGGGGGTTGTGTTCTCCGTCTTCGGCGAGGCGGGCGAAACCTTCTGACAGCCGGGGAGGGAGGATGCGATGAGGAGTGCCGACAGCATGCAGAGCACGCCGCGGCGGATGCGGGAAATGTTCATGGGTTATGATTCCTTTGTTCAGTATTCGTCGCTCTCGTCGTAGAGACTGTCGTCGACCTCGGAGAGCGAGAAGATCGATTTCACGTCGGGCTCGCGCTTGAGCCAGCGTCCGTCCGTGAAGTCCGGGATGGCGACGGGCGCGCTGCCGAGGGCGATGGACTCCTCGGAGAGCTCGGCGACGGCCATGAGGGTCGCGGAGTCGTACACGTCGATCGGCGTCTGGATCTTCCGGCGCACGGCGTTGAGGAACGCGCGCATGACGAGCCAGTCCATGCCGCCGTGACCGCCCGTGAACGCGCCGGCGCGGGATTTCTTCCAGAGCGGATGCTCGAATTCGTCCCAGTACTTGTCCATCGGCTCCCAGCTCTCGCCCGGGGACCTCCCTTCGATGTGGAGCGCGTGCAGATCCTCCATCCAGATGCCGCATGTGCCCTGGACGCGTCCGCCGCGGGAGTAGGGGCGCGGGGAGGAGGTGTCGTGCGTGAGGACGATGGTCTCGCCGTTCGCGCAGCGGATCGACGTCGTCACGATGTCGCCGAGGCGGAATTCCGCGTCCGCGAGCGGATGGCTGTCCCCGAAGCGGTCATGGATGTATTTCGAGAGCCCGCGGGATTTCGTCGCCATGGAGTTGAGGCTCATGAGCCGGTTGCCGCGGTTGATGTCGAGGTAGGTCATGATCGGGCCGAGCTCGTGCGTGGGGTAGAGCTCCGCGTTCCGGTGCAGATACTGCCATGCCCGCTCGTGGTCGTACTCCATGCCGTTCGATACCGCGCGCAGATCGTGCTGATAGCCGCCCTGGCAGTGCAGGACTTCGCCGAAGAGGCCTTTCTTGATCATGTTGAGGATGGTCATCTCCTCGCGGTTGTAGCAGCAGTTTTCCATCAGCATGCAGGGAACGCCGGTCTCCTCGTAGGTCCGGACGAGATCCCAGCACTGTCGTATCGACTGCGCCGGGCCGACCTCGAACGCCGCGTAGCGTCCGGATTTCATCGCCGCGATGGCGATCTTGACATGGTCGTTCCAGTAGGTCGTGATGAGAGTGGCTTCGCTGCCGTCGTCCCGCGCGAGGACGTCCCGGTAGTCGACCGATCCGAACACCTCGTGACCGTAGCGTTCTGCGCACATCGCGCGGGCGGCCTCCATGCGGTCCTCGTGCTTGTCGCAGACGGCGGTGACCTCCACGTCCTCCATCTTGAGAAGCTCGCCGAGCCACCACTTGCCCCGTCCTCCGATTCCGATGACGCTCATTCTGATCGTTTTCATAGAAATGCCTCCTCTTTCCAAAGCCGGATTTCCGTTTCCTCCATTATATCAGACAGAACCGCCGCTGTCAATGGATCGGGGGACGAAATCCTGACCGCCGGGGTGTGAAATCGCACGGCTCCTCAGAATGTCGGCAGACTGTTCCTCCCGGAAAATGCCCTGACGGAGCGGGAGGCTCTTGCATTTGGACGCGGACTGTGGTATAATACAGACGATATCGATTTGATTCAGCCAAAGGAGCGGATTTTCATGAAAACGGCAGTCGTTTACTATTCCCAGTCCGGGAACACCGGATATGTCGCCAAGATGATCGCGGAAAAGATCGGCGCGGACCTCATCCCCCTCGAGCCGGAGAACGCGTACCCGGACAAGGGATTCAAAAAGTTCTTCTGGGGCGGCAAGAGCGCGGTCATGGGCGACGAACCGGCCCTCAAGCCCGTGCGCTTCGATCCCGCGGAGTACGAGCAGATCGTCTTCGGTACCCCTGTCTGGGCGGGAACCTTCGCGCCGCCGCTGCGCACGTTCGGCGGACTCTGGAGGGACGCGCTCCGGGACAAGAAGCTCGCGTTCTTCGCCTGCATGAGCGGCGCGGGAGCCGGAAAAGCCACGGCGAAATTCGCGAAATTCCTCGGCGTCGACGCCCTCCGGACGACCCTCGACCTCGTCGACCCGAAGAACAAGCCCGATCCCGCGAACGACGAAAAGATCGCCGCGTTCTGCGACGCGCTGAAATAACGACGGAACAACAAAGCCTCCTCCGGGATTCCGGGGGAGGTTTTGCGCTGTATTCGTTTGACTTTCCGGGTCGGCGGGGCGGCGCTTCACCCGCGGATGCCCTTCGGCTTCCATCCCTCCATCGCGGCGCTTCCCTCCGGCGTGACCGGACGGATCCATTTTCCGCGGAAGAGGTGGATCTGCATGAGGACGTACCGGATCGGCTCGTCCATGTAGCAGCAGATAAAGACGGGGATCGCCGACCAGCGCCAGACCATGCCCGTGACCCAGACGGCGGGGATGAGCATCGCCCACATGAAGACGATCTCCATCACGGTGCCGTAGGTTGCGTCTCCCGCCGCGCGGAAGGTGTCGTTCTGGACCCAGTTGCCCATGCGGATGAACGCCGCGACCGCGTAGACGCAGAGGAATCCGAACGCGATCCGGAAGCTCTCGCCCTCCATGCCCATGAGCGAGAGGATCGGCGTATGCAGGAGCACGAGGAGCACGCAGATCATCCCGATGAAGCCCTGACAGAGCCAGACGAGCCGCCATGCCCGCGCGTAGGCCGTGTCCGGGTCTCCCGCGCCGACCTTCGTCCCGACGAGGACCGAGGACGCGTTCGAGAAGCCCGCGAAGAAGCCGATGACCAGACCTTCGAGCGTGCGGAAGACGGCGAGCGCGGCGATGGCCTCCTCCGGCTGGCGTCCGAGTACGACGTTGATGACCATGTTCCCGACGCCGATCAGCACCTCGTTCAGAATGATCGGGAAGCACTTTTTGAGGTACATCGAAATGAGCGCCCGGTCCCAGCGGAAGTGGCGGCGGACGGCGAGCAGATACGGATGTCCGTTCCGCTTCGCGAGCAGGATGACCGTGAGGATGCTCACCGCCTGCGCGATCACCGTGGCAAGGGCCGCGCCGCGAACGCCCATTTTCGGCACTCCGAGGTGCCCGAAGATGAGGACCCAGTTGAGGGTGATGTTCGTGACGACCGCCGCGACCGATCCGTAGAGCGGGATCCGCACGCGCTCCGTACAGCGGAGCAGGCAGGCCATCGCCATCGAGAACACGAGCAGGGGATAGGAGAAGCCCACGATCCGGAGGTACTCGACGCCGATTTCCTGAATCGCCGTCTTGTCGGTATAGAGCCGCATGACGGACTCCGGGAAGAAGACGGCGAAGGACCCGAAGAGGATCCCGACCGTCATCATGCAGGCGAGGGTGAGACCGTAGGAGCGGTTGATCCCGTCGTGATCCCGCGCGCCCCAGTACTGCGAGAAGAAGAGCATCCCGCCCCCGACGAAGCCCCAGTACCCGCTGAACATCAGCGAGGAGAACTGCGCGCAGAGGCCGACCGCGCCGACCTCGGTCTGTCCGAGCGACGCGATCATCATGGTGTCGACCATCGATCCGGTGGTCGTGAGAAGGTTCTGCATCGCGACCGGGACGGCAATCACCGCGATCCGGCGGAGAAAGTCGCCCCACGCGAAGGAATTCTTTCGCATGGCGTTGTCCTTGAATAAGAATGTCGATTTATGCCTCCGCTCCTTCGAGACGGACCTTTGTGAACCGGTGTCCCGTCGCGGGGACGAAGCGCTCGAAGACGTCCGACGTCTTGAGCCTGAGGCTTGATGTGCTGACGCAGGGATGACAGCCGAGCGTCTCCCCTGCGAGGACGTCCTCGTCGACGAGGAGCGTCACCACCCCTTCGGGATCGTTCAACAGCCCCATCACGCTCACCGCGCCGGGCAGGGTGTCGAGCAGCCGGAGGAGATCGGCGGGATCCCCGAAGGACAGCCGTCCCGCGCCGATCTGCGGAGTGAGCTCTCTGGTCTTGAAAACCTTGTCCCCGGGCATCATGAGGAGGAAGAATTTCGTCTTCTGCCGGTTGCAGAGGAAGAGGTTCTTGCAGATGAGCGTCCCGAGAGCGTCGTCGATCGCCCAGCAGACCTCCATGGTGTCCGCAGGCGCGTGATCGATCCGCTCGTAGGGGATCCCCATGGCGTCGAGCGTGTCATAGACACGGATCTCCCGGGGCAGCCTTCCCGCGTCCGAAGCGGGTCTTCCTGTTTGAAGCTGCATCATATTCCTACCGTCCGCCGCGAGGCGGTTTTCCTGTCATTTCGTTTTCTTTGCGCCGCGCGCTTCCTTTTTCCGCTGTTCCTCCGCCGCGCGGCAGATTCCGCAGCCTCCGCATTCGCCGCAGCAGCTGCTTCCTTTTTTCTTCCGCCGGACGGCGAGGAGGACAGCGCCCGTGAGGAGGAGGGCCAGCGCGATGACGATGACGATATCCGCAGGATTCATGCGCGTTCCCCCTTACAGCAGAATGCCGATGAGATGCGCGACCGATGCCGCGATCCACGCGACGGCGCACTGCCATACGACGACCGTGACAGCCCACTTCGCGCCCATCTCACGCCGGATGGAGGCCACAGCAGCGACGCAGGGCGTGTAGAGGAGCGAGAAGACGAGCAGGCAGGCGGCGGAGAGGGTCGAAATTGCCGTCTCCGCACCGCCCGCAAAGAGAAGCTCCATCGTCGCGACGACGCTCTCTTTCGCGATAAAGCCGCTGATGAGCGAGGTGCAGATCCGCCAGTCGCCGAGCCCGACCGGACGCATGATCGGCACGAGCCAGCCGGAGAGCACCGCGAGGATGCTGTCGTGCGAATCCTCGACCATGTTGAGCCGGATGTCGAATTTCTGCAGGAACCAGATCACGACCGTCGCGATGAGGATGATCGAGAACGCGCGCTGCAGGAAATCCTTCGCCTTGTCCCACAGCAGCCGCACGACGTTCTTCGCGCCGGGCATCCGGTAGTCGGGCAGCTCCATGACAAACGGGACCGCCTCGCCGCGGAAGAGCGTATTCCGGTAGAGGCATGCCGCCGCGATCCCGATGAGGATGCCGAGCAGATACAGTCCGATCATCCAGAGCGCGCCGTGCTTCGGGAAGAACGCATTCACAAAGAAGGCGTATATCGGGACCTTCGCCGAACAGCTCATGAACGGCGTCAGAAGGATCGTCATTTTCCGGTCGCGGTCGCTCGGCAGGGTCCGGGTCGCCATGACGGCGGGAACCGTGCAGCCGAAGCCCACGAGGAGCGGCACGATGCTGCGCCCCGAGAGGCCGAGCCGGCGGAGCAGCTTGTCCATGACGAACGCCACCCGCGCAATGTATCCGCTGTCCTCGAGGATCGAGAGGAAGAAGAACAGGGTCACGATGATCGGCAGAAAGCTCAGCACCGACCCGACGCCGTCGAGGATCCCGTCGACAAGGAGGCTGTGCAGGGCTTCGTTGACGTTCGCCGCCGCGAGCGCCTGATCCGCCGCTTCCGAGAGGGCTGTGATCCCGCGCTCGAGCAGATCCTGGAAGAACGCACCGATCACGTTGAACGTCAGCCAGAAGACGAGCCCCATGATCGCGATGAACGCGGGGATCGCCGTGAAGCGGCCCGTGAGGATGCGGTCGATCTTCTCGCTCCGCCGTCTCTCGCGGCTCTCTCGCGGCTTTTTCACCGTCTCGCGGCAGACCTTGCCGATGAAGTCGAAGCGCATGTCCGCGACCGCCGCGCTCCGGTCGAGGCCGGATTCCTTTTCCATCTGCAGGATGATGTGTTCGACGGTTTCGCTCTCGTTCCGGTCGAGCTTCAGCTGTTCCCGGATGAGCGCATCGCCTTCCACCAGCTTTGACGCCGCGAATTTCGTCGGGATCCCGGCGGCCTCCGCGTGGTCGTCGATCAGGTGCGCGATCGCGTGCAGGCAGCGATGCACCGCGCCGCCCCGCCGTCTCACGTCGCAGAGATCCTGACGCGCGGGACGCTCCTGATATTTCGCGATGTGGACCGCGTGCTCGATCAGCTCTTCGACGCCGGAATTCTTCGCCGCGGAGATCGCGACCACCGGGACGCCGAGCAGGGATTCCATGCGGTTGATGTCCACGCTCCCGCCGTTCGCCGTCACCTCGTCCATCATGTTCAGCGCGATGACCATCGGAACGTTCATCTCGAGAAGCTGCATCGAAAGGTACAGATTCCGCTCGATGTTCGTGGCGTCGACGATGTTGATGATCGCGCGCGGCTTTTCGTTCAGCACAAAATTGCGGGAGACCAGCTCTTCGCTTGAATACGGCGACATGGAATAGATCCCCGGCAGATCGGTCACGACCGTGTCGGGATATCCGCGGATCACGCCGTCCTTCCGGTCGACCGTCACCCCGGGGAAGTTCCCGACGTGCTGGTTCGCCCCGGTGAGCGCGTTGAAGAGCGTCGTCTTGCCGCAGTTCTGATTCCCGACGAGCGCGAAGGTCAGCTTCGTCCCCTCCGGGAGCGGATCGCCTGACCCTTTCGGATGGAATTTGCCGCCCTCGCCGAGTCCCGGGTGGAATTCCTCCCGCCGCGGACGGCTTTCCTCGGACAGCAGCTCCACTGTCTCCTCCGCCGCGTCTGCCGGGAGCGGCTCCACCGTGATCCGATCGGCGTCCGCAAGCCGCAGGGTCAGCTTGTAGCCGTGGATCATCAGCTCCATCGGATCACCCATCGGCGCATACTTCACCGTCGTCACCCGCGCTCCCGGGATTACGCCCATATCGAGGAAATGCTGACGGAGCGCGCCTTCGCCTCCGACCTCCTTGATGACGGCGGAGTTCCCCGGCTCCAGCCGCATCAGTGTCATCGTGTTCTTCACTTGTATCCCCCCCGAAGACGGCTCAGTTGTCCGCGCGGTTGTAGCCGTTCTTCATCTTCACGCTCGCCTCGTGCAGGATCCTCCCGAGCGCGGCGGTCGATTCCTTTTTTGCCATCGCGGCGAGCTTTTCGTTGGCCTCCGAGGCGAGAGTGAAGTCCCCGCCCTCCGCCATGCGGCGGTCGTATTCGCGCACGATCCGGCGGCCGGCTGTCATGACAGCGTTCTGATACCGCTCGATCATCTGAATGCACGAGCCGTAATGCGGATCCGCGAGCGCGCCGATCAGACGGGACGCCCAGTAGAAGTTCTCCGTCGAGACGTCGAGCGTGACGTCCGCGAGGTATTTCGGCAGCTTCGGCACGTTCGGATAAACCGGAAGAAGCGCGTCGAAGACCGTCGAACCGAAGCAGATCCATTCGATCCCGCGGATGGCTTCGGGCGCGTCCGGGCGGATCTGGCAGACGGAGGTGACGCCCGTGCGGTTGATGCCGATCGAGCGGTACATCCCGCGCCGTCCGCTGTCGATATTGGTGTAGGGGTTGTACGGCGTGCCCTGATAGTGCGAGGAGAGCATGTACTTTACATCCTCCACGGCGATCTTCCGCTCTGGAACGACGCACCACGGGATGTTGTCGGATTCCGGGGTGAAGTCCGCGCCCTCCCCGTCCCAGCGGTAGGTGTGCGGCGTGAGGAAGCGTCCCATGAACCACGCGCGGGGCGTATTGTAGATGTGATCCATATCCGTGTGCGAGCCGAAAATGTCGCGCGGATTGAACTTTCCGCCCTGATTGAGGTCGAGGTGGTTCTCCGCGATGAATTCCCGCAGGTCGGCGGAGCAGAGGTTTTCCCGTCCCTCGCCGAACGCGTCGTCCAGATCGAAGGAATCCATGCCGAACTGATTCGGCGCGAGAACGCAGACGTCGTCCGGGACGCGCCGCGCCATCCAGTGATGCCCGCCGATCGTCTCGAGCCACCAGACCTCATCCGCGTCGTTGAACGCGATGCCGTTCGATTCGTAGGTGCCGTACTTTTCGAGCAGGGACGCCAGCCGGAGCACGCCCTCCCGCGCCGAGCGGATGTAGGGCAGCACGAGCACGACGATATCCTCCTCGCCGATGCCGCCGGGGGTGTCCGCCTCGCGGCGTTTCTCCGCTTTTTTGTATTCCACGAGCGGATCCGCCGCCAGCACGCGGGGATTCGAGGTGATCGTCTCCGTGGCGGTCATGCCGACGTTCGCCGCGTTGATCCCGGTCGCCGCCCAGATCCCGTTCTTCGGGTCGACGCTCGGGCAGGCGGTGTAGCGCAGGGGATCCTCGGGCAGCTCGATCTCGAGATGCGAGAGGACGGTCTTGTATTTCTTCGGCTGAACCTTCGGCTCGACGACGATCATCTTTTTGACGTCAAAGAAGCCGTCGTCCGTGCGGGCGATCATGGTGGAGCGGTCGTTCGAGGCGTTCTTTCCAACCAGAACGGTGGTGCAGGGCATGGTGTTGTCTCCTTTTATATCTTTCTGTAAATTTCATTTCAAGCGCGCCGGAGGAGTGCGGGGAGGCATCCCGGCGCGCTCCCTATATTGTAGCGGAAACGGATGCCGCTGTCAAGTCTTTGGGAGCCTCCCGCGTGCTTTTTTGCGCGAATACGGGCGCATCCCGGCGAAAAATGCGGACGGCGGTGGATCCGCTCTTGCGCCGCGGGACAGGGTATGGTATAATCATGAAAAAGGGGGGAGAGAAATGCTCAGGATTCACAAGGACCGCCGTCATCTGACCGACGGGGAGGGGCGGACGGTCTATCTCATCGGCGACACGGCGTGGGAGCTCTTTCACCGGCTCGACCGGGAGGAGGCATGCCGCTATCTCGACTGCCGCGCGGAGCAGGGCTTCAATTTCATTCAGTGCGTGATCCTCGCGGAGCTCTCGGGACTCACGGAGCCGAACGCCTATGGACGCCTGCCGCTTCTCACGGACGAGGCGGGTGTCCCCGATCCCATGAAGCCGGACACGGGCGGGGAGTACTCTTATTTCGATCACGTCGAGTTCATCGTCACGGAAGCGGAGCGGCGCGGACTCCGGATGGGGGTCCTGCCGACCTGGGGCGACAAGTTCAACCGCCTCTGGGGCGAGGGACCGGAGATCTTCAACGCGGAGAACGCCTATTTCTGGGGGAAATGGCTTGCCGGACGTCTGTGTCATCACGACAATATCGTCTGGATCCTCGGCGGGGACCGTCCGCTCACCGAACAGCGGCACTTCGACGTGATCGACGCGATGGCGCGGGGACTCGGCGACGGGGACGGCGGGAAATTCCTCAAAACCTTCCATCCGACGGGTGCCCAGTCCTCCTCCGCGTATGTCCACGACCGGGAGTGGCTCGATTTCAACATGTTCCAGTCCGGGCACGGACGACCGACCGCGCCGTCGCACGAGATCGCCGCCCACGACCGGGAGCTTTTGCCCGTCAAGCCCACGATGGACGGGGAACAGCGGTACGAGGACCATCCGATCAATTTTGATCCGAAGAACGGCTACTTTGACGCGGCGGACGTGCGCGTGACGATGTGGCGCAATCTCTTCAGCGGCACGGCGGGGAACACCTACGGTCACCACGGCGTCTGGCCCATGCGCCGCGAGCCTGACCGCTATTTCCCGAACACATGGGAAACGGCGCTTCACCGTCCGGCGGCGGAGTCCGTGCGGGTGTTCGCCGCGTTTGTGCGGGATCACGACGTCGCCGGATTCGTGCCCGTGCGGGACGCGGTGCTGAACAACGAGCCCGGGGAGAACTGGGCTGCGGCGGTTCTGTCCGATCCCGAGAGGCGGGCGTATCTCCACATCCCCTGCGGCCTCTCGGAGGTGCTGAATCCCGATCGATTCCCGCGGATGCCGGAGAAGGTGCGCGCGTTTCAGACGACGGACGGGGAAGAGATCCCCGTGACGATCGGCGAGGACGGCCGGATGCGTTTTCCGGGACGCGCCGCCGGACGCGGGATGGACGCCGTCGTCGAGCTGATCTTCGACTGATAAAGAAGGGGCTGTCGCATTTACTCTTTTGACGGAGTAGTGACGACAGCCTTTTTCCTATTTGAAAACGGGTTCCAGTCTCAGCGTCGTTTTTGCGGCAGTCTCTTTGACGGTCATTTTTCAGAGATTGTACAGCGCGGTGAATTTCTCTTCGAGATAATCCGCGTAGACCGACGGACGGAATTCGCCGCAGACGGAGCGGAAGAGATCGGTGGGATCCATCATCCGCCCGTGCCGCCAGATCTTTTTCTCGAGCCAGTTCCGCACCGGGGAGAGGTCGCCCGAGGCCGCCGCCGCGAAGGGATCGAATTCCTTCTTCATCTCCGCGAGGTACTGCGCGCCGTAGGCCGAGCCGAGCGCGTAGGAAGGGAAGTAGCCGATGTTTGCGTTCGACCAGTGGCTGTCCTGCAGAACGCCGCGGCGGTCGTCCGGAACGTCAATGCCGAGGTATTCGCCGTAGAGGCGGTTCCATTCGCGCGGCAGATCGGCGACACAGAGGGACCCGTCGAAGATGCGGCGCTCGAGGTCGTAGCGGATCATGACGTGCATCGAATAGGTCAGCTCGTCGGCCTCCGTGCGGATGAGCGACGGCTCCGCCTTGTTGACCATGCGGTAAAACTCGTCCTTCGACACGATCCCGATGCGGGAGGGATACGCGTCGAGGAGGAAGTCGTAGAAGCGGTCCGTGAACGCGCGGCTCCGTCCGATGTAATTCTCGAAGAACCGCGACTGACTCTCGTGGATCGACATCGAGCATCCGCCCGCGAGCGAGGTCCCCGTGAGCTCATCCCCGACGTGCAGCTCGTACAGGGCATGCCCGCCCTCGTGGACGACGCTGTAGAGCGACCAGAGGAAGTTTTCGGCGTAGTAATGCGTGTGGATGCGCACGTCATGCTTGTCGACGTTCGCCATGAAGGGGTGTTCCGTCTCGCCGAGGACGCAGTACCGGCGGTCGAGGCCGAGAAAATCCATCGCGAAGTCCGAGATCTTCCGCTGCTCCTCGATCGAATAGAGCGCGAGGATTGGGGAGTCGTCGACCTGCTCCGCGTCTCCCACCTTCGCGATAAGCGGCGCGATCCGTCCCCGCAGCTCGGCGAAGAAGGCGTCGCACTTTTCGGACGTCAGCCCGCGCTCGAACTGATCCATCGTCACGTCGTACGGATCGCGCGTCGGATCGAGGTATGCCGCCCTTCGCTTCGCTCCGTCAAAGACCTTCTCGAGCCACGGCGCGAAGAGGGCGTAGTCGCTCTTCACCTTCGCCTCATGCCAGACCGCGCTGGCTTCGGCGAGGAGCATCGAGTATTCAGCTGCCTCCTCCTTCGGGATCTTCCGGGTGTCGTCGAGGTCGCGCCAGAGCTCGGAGACGTTGCGGCGGGTCACCGGATCGAGCTCTTCGCGGACGCCGTAGAGATATTCGAGCGCGGCGACGGCCTCCCGGTCGGTCACAAGGTCGTAAGCCATGCGCGAGAGCTCGCCGAGGGTGACGGCCCGTTTCTGCGCGCTGCCCGGAGGAGCGATGGTTTCGCCGTCGATGTAGAGGATCGAGACGGCGTGATTCAGGGCCGCGAGGGTCGCCTGATTCTTCGAGAGGATTTCGATAGCCTGTTCTTTGTTCATGTCCGTTCCTTTCGGGAGCGCATCGCTCCGGTGATTCAATGGGAAAGGATCCCGCGCTCTGCGAGCTCCCGGCGCAGTTCGGCGACATCGCCCCTGAAGACGATGCCGTCCCATCCGCAGTTCTTCGCGCCCTCGATGTTCGGCGGGTAGTCGTCGATGAAGAGGCACTGTGCAGGCGCGAGCCCGTAGACCTCTATGAATTTCTCATAGATCTCGGCGTGGGGCTTCAGAAGGTGATAGTCCGCCGAGACGAACTCTCCCCGGAAACAGCGGAGGGCGGGGATGCGGACGCGGAAGCGGTGGAAGGCCTCGCCCGCGTTCGAGAGGAGATAGAGCGGATAGCCCGCCTCGTGGAGCTCCCGCACGACCTCTTCGACCCCGTCGACCGGGGAGGTCAGCTCATACCAGCGGACGAACTGATCCGCCGTCTCCCAGAGCCGCTCCGGCACCCGCGCTCGGACCAGCTCCATGAGCTCCGCCTCGGTGACGTCGCCGCGGTCCTGACGGATCCAGTCGGGATGGCGGAAGATCGCCCCTTCGAGGATGCGGCGGTCCTCCTGGGGCAGGGCGGAGAGGGCCTCTTCCGGGTAGAAGTGATAGAGTACCTCGCCCATGTCGAATACGATGTTCCGGATCATGCGTCCTCCTTGTCCGTGCCGAAGATCTCCGCGCCCATCGCGAGTACCTTTTCGGCGATGTGATAGTGTCCGGCCTCGGTCGGATGCACGCCGTCCCAGAGCCAGAGATCCCGTCCGTCCCGCGCGGCGAAGGCGTCGAAATCGTCGGCGAGGGGGATGAACAGAGCGCCCGTCTCCTCCGCGATCTCCTTAACCGTCTGACGGAGCACGGGCATCTGTGCGGACCGGACCGGATCGTCGACGATCTGGAAGGGCTCGAGGAGGATGAAGCGGATGTGGGGAGAGGCACACCGGGCGTCGTTCAGCAGCTCGCGGTAGACCTTTCCGTATTCCTCGGGCGTGTATTCCCCGGCGGCAATGTGCGAGCAGTCGTTGACCCCGATGAGAACGAGGAGCACGTCCGGACGCTCGTCGAGGGTGTCCTCCTGCCAGCGTTCTCGCAGATTCATCACGATATTGCCGGAGACGCCGCGGTTGACGCATTCGTATTTTCCCGGATGCCGGCAGGTGAGCACGCCCGTGACGATATACGCCCACGAATGCCCGATCTGGTGGTTCTTGTCCCAGCGGGAGGCCTTGTCCTTGTAGCGGTTCCCGTCGGTGATCGAATCTCCCTGAAAGAGGATTTTCATCTTCTCCATGCGCTTATCTCCCGAAGTCCCATACGAGCGTTCCGCCTTCTTCGCGGACGGGAATGAAGATCGGCTTCTCATAGCGGTTCCCGTCCGGGGAGTTCGGCGAGTGGAGGGAGAGGTACATCTGCCCGTCCGTGTCGGTGAAGAGCATCCCGTGCCCGCCGTCGTAGGTCCCTGTCATCGATTTCGAATAGAGCAGGCGCTCGTCGTGCGTCCAGGGACCTTCAACAGCCCCCGATGCGCTTCGTGCGATCCCGACGCAGTAGCCCGCGCTGTCCCAGTTCGACCAGAGCATCAGAAGCTGTCCATCCGCCGTGCGGTACATCCAGCATCCGTCCGTGACGCCGTTCTTCGCCCACGGCGCGTCGTCCGCGCGGAAGAGCTCGACGGGCTCGGAGACGAAATGCGTGAGATCGTCCGAGAGCTTTGCCGCCGCCATCCGTCCGACGCCGTCGTCCGTCGAGGTCCATTCGTGCACGAAGATCATCCAAGGCTGCCCGTCCGGGTCGACGTAGAACGTCCCGTCGATCGAATCCCACGTCTTCGGGGTGATGTGTCCGCCCGTGATCTCGCAAAAGGGTCCCTCGGGCGTGTCGGAGACGAGGATCGTGCAGCCGCGATGGTTGTTCTCGTCCGAGAGATAGGTCGTAAACATATAGAATTTCCCGTTGTACCGATGCACCTCGGGCGCCCAGTGGCAGTCCTTCGCGTGCGGCGGCACCTCGACGACCACGCCGAGATCGGTCCACGGCCCGGCGAGGGTCCCGCTCGTGTTCTTATAGGCGTGCCAGCCCGTCCCGTAGGCGTAATACGTTCCGTTCTCCACGAGGACGCAGGGGTCGCGGAGCCGTTCGATCGTCGATTCGATGAGGACGTCTCCGGCAGCCCCGCGCAGGTCGAGCGTATCGGGGACGGTGGTTTTTCCCCCGCTCACGCATTCGTTCAGAAAGGTATCGATGGCGCACATTCTTGAAAAGCCTCCTTTATAGGCAATGAGGATCTTGGTTTTTCCGGTGTCGGGATCGCGCGAGGCACGGACGGCGTATTCGTCGCCGGAGATCTCGCGCAACAGGTCCGCGCATTCCGCCCGGTTCCGCGCCGCGAGCACGATCTCGCAGTCGTGCTCTTCGCGATACCCGGAATCGACGATCGGGAGCTCGGCCCCGTATTCGTCCCGGAATGCGTCGCGGATGCGGTAGTAGCTCGCCTTGACCGTGTCGTCGACGGCGAGGTCGCAGATCAGGACAAAGTCCGTCTTCCCGTCCTCCGCCAGCGTGATCGCGTGGGGATCGGCAGCCTCGGCGACCGTCTCCTCCGGCACATCCGCAGGCGGTGGAGAGGAGGCAGAACATCCCGCGGCGAAGAGCAGGACAAGGAGCGCGGAGAGGATTCTTTTTTTCATTTTCATATTCATACAATTCATAAGACGATCCCGTGTTCTGCCTCGTACTTCCGGACGCCGTTTTTCAAGCGGGAGAGCCCGTCTTCGAGGAGGGAACGCGGGCAGGCGGCATTGAAGCGGAGGAAGGACGCCCCATCCCCGCGGTACCACGTCCCGGGGCAGACATAGAGCCCGGTCTCGCGGCGCAGGTACTGGTAGAACTCCCCGCTGTCCTGTGTAACGCGTCCGACGTCGAGCCACATCAGATACGTGGTCTCGGACGGGACGGAGGCGACCTCTGGCAGCTCCGACGCGAGGAAGGCATCGACCCGGGCCTTGTTCCGGAAGATGTACGCGCAGAGCTCGTCGAGCCATTCGCCTCCCTCGGTGAACGCGGCGATGGCGGCGGGCGCGGCAAAGACGTTCGCTCCCGCGAGATCGCCGAGGGCGGAGAGGATCTTCCCCCGCAGCTCCGGATCGGCGGCGCACACGGCGGAGGTCTTCAGCCCCATGATGTTGAAGGCCTTGGTGGGCGCGAGGAAGGTCGCCGTGATGTGGCAGTTCTCCTCGCTCGCGGCGGCGAAGGGAAGACAGCGCTTTCCGGGCATGACGATGTCGCTGTGGATCTCGTCGGAGAGGACCGTCACCCCGTGGGCGCGGCACATCTCCCCGATTTTTGCCATGGTCTCCCGCTCCCAGATCTTCCCGGTCGGGTTCTGGGGATTACAGAAGATGAGAAGCGGGGTGTGCTCGGCGGAGAGGGCGGCGTCGAGCGCATCCCAGTCGATCGAATAGACCGGGCGTCCATTCTCGTAGGTCCGGATCATCTGCACCTCGGCGGTTTTCCGTCCGCTGCCCTCCACGATCGAGGGGAAGGCGTTGTAGATCGGCGTGAGCATTACCACGCGGTCGCCGGGCTCCGAGAGCACCCGGATCGCGGTCGAGATCGCCGGGATCACGCCGACGGCAAACCCGAGCCAGTCCTTTTCCATGGTGAAATCGTGGCGTTCCTTCCACCATCCGATATACGCGTCGTACCACGCGGCGGGGAAGGTCGTGTAGCCGAAAACGCCCTCGTTTGCCCGTTCGAGGATCGCGCGTTCCACGGCGGGCGCGGTCTTGAAATCCATGTCCGCCACCCACATGGGCAGCTCGTTCGGGCCTACGTTCCATTTCGCCGAATCCGTCCCGCGGCGGTTGACGGGGGTGTCAAAATCATATTGCATGAGAATCCTCCCTGATGTCTGTTCCAAAGGAATATCGATGCGCCGGATCCGTCCGGCTCTTTGGGCAGTATAACATACAAATATGAATAAATACGGGATATTTCATGGACTGCCGATGAAATGCGCCTCCCGCGCCGCCGAACCTTGCCCGCAGCCCTTGCAAAAACACAAGGTTTGTGATATAGTAGACTCAAGCCATACAAGGATCGCGCAGAATTGCTCGGGGGAGGTTTTGCGAGGAATCCGTACGGAACAAAACCGGGCTTTGTGGAGGCAGCTATGCTTCTGATCCTCAATTCCATCGCGCATTTTCTCGTGGACGCCCTCTGCGCCGCGACGGTCTTCGGACCCGTCCGCGCGGCGGGAGATACCGCCCTGCTTATCCTGCTTTACAATACCCTCGCCTTTTCGACGCAATGCCTCGTCGGGCTGGCGGCGGACCGCATCCGGCGTCATGGCTGGGCCGCGTCCTGCGCCCTTGTTCTCGTCGCGGCGGGATTCGCGCTTCCCCTGCCGCCCGTCTGGCGGATCCTCTTCGTTGGGTGTGGGAACAGCGTCTTCCACGTCGCCGGCGGCTCGATGACGCTCGAGGACAGCGGAGGCCGCGCGGGTCCCCTCGGGGTCTTCGTCGCGCCCGGCGCCATCGGGGTGACGCTCGGCATGCTGTTCCCGGACTGGGGCTGGATTTACGCGCCCATCGCCGTCCTTGCCGCCGTCCTGATCGTTCCGCTGTCGACGCGGAGGAGCCCGCAATCCCAAACATCCGGACAGCGTGCGATCCCCTCGCCGATGCTCCCCGTCATCCTCCTGACCCTCGCCGTGGCGGTGCGGGCGGTGGGCGGCTCGGTCGTTTCGTTCCCGTGGAAGACGGGCGTCTGGCTGAGCCTTGTCCTCACCCTCGCGGTCTGGGCGGGCAAGACGGCGGGCGGATTCGTCTGCGACCGACTGGGACCCGCAAAGTCGGCCATTGTGTCGATACCCGCGGCGGCCCTGCTCATCGCATTCGGATCGGCATGGATCCTCCCTTCGCTTGCAGGGCAGTTCGCCCTCAATCTCACGATGCCCGTGACGCTCTGGCTCCTCTACCGCGCGATGCCGGATGCCCCGGGCTTTGCGTTCGGTCTTGCCGCGTCCGCGCTGTGGCCCGGGACCATCGCCGGGATGCTCATACCGCTGACGGGCCCCGCGGCGTGGATCCTCACCCTCGCGAGCTTCCTCTTCGGCATCCTCGCGATCCTCTATTCCTCGAAAACCATACAGCGGGGAGAAGACAGCCTTCCCCCGGAAAAGGAGAGTACAATATGAAAAAGCTCTTGTCCGTTCTTTTGTCCGTCCTCTGCGTTGCCTGGATGATCCTCCCCGCGTCGGCGGATATCCTCCCGTTCGATCCCTCGGAGCTCGAGAACGAGATCGAGGTCCCGGAGGAGATCCCCGCCGAACCTGACGAGGAGGTCCCCACCGCGGTCGATCCCGAAGCCGAGGATCAGCCCCTGACCGTCGAGCCCACCGCCGAGCGCATCCCGGTCCCCGTCGTGATCCTCTGCGTCGGCGTGGTCGTCATCGCGCTCGCCCTGCTCGTGTGGCTGATCGTCCGCCGCAGAAATCCGAAGAAAGGGGCCTGACGCCATGAAAAAAAGCGTCCTCGCCCTCATCCTTGCCGCTCTTTCCGCCCTGACCCTCGCCGTCCCCGCGCTCGCGGACGCCATTGTGGATCCCGGGGAGATCCTGATGTATGAGCTCCGCGCGAGCATCGTGCCGTGGATCGTGATCGCGGTGATTCTCGTCTCCGCCGCGCTTCTCGTGTGGTTCCTCGTGCGGCGGAGGAGGAAATGATCCTCCTCGCGGCCTGCGCGCTCACGCTCCTCATCGAGGTTCCTTTTCTCGCGCTCTGCGGATACCGGGATCGGGAGGAGATCGCCGTGACCGCGCTCGCAAACGTCGTGACGAACTTGACGCTGAACCTGCTCTTTCAGCTTGCCGTTCTGCCGTACCGGATCCCGGTGATCCTTGCGGCGGAGGCGGTCGTCGTCCTCGCGGAGTTCGGGGTCTATGCCCTCGCGTTCGGCGCTTCCGGGAGGCTCTTCCTCCTCACCCTCGCGGCGAACGTCCTCTCCTTCGGGACCGGGGTGATTCTCTCGGTTCTGCGTTGACGGATTTTTCATACTGACAGTATGGAAAATAAAATCCCATCATTATGACCGTTCTGTTCACTTTCCTGCTTCGATGCGTTATAATCATTTACAGAAACACAAAGGAGGCAGGCGCATGAAGATGATGCTGGCGGAGAACATCCGCAGATTCCGCAAGGAGCGATCCCTGACCCAGGAACAGCTTTCCGAGGCATTAGGGGTGACGGGGGGCGCGGTATATAAGTGGGAGGCAAAGCTGTCGATTCCGGAGCTGGAGCTGATCATTCAAATGGCTGACTTTTTCGATACCTCCGTGGACGTGCTGCTCGGCTACGAAGTCAAGGACAACCGCCTGGAGGCGACGGTGAAGCGTTTGAGGGAATACCGCCGCCGGAAGGACCCGGACGGGCTTGCGGAGGCGGAAAAGGCGCTCTGGAAGTACCCGCACTCCTTTCAGATTGTCAGTGAGAGCGCCGCGCTGTACCGCGCCTTTGGATTTGACAGCGGGGACAAGGCTCTGTTCCGCCGCGCGCTGGAGCTTCTGGAGCGATCCCTTCTGCTTCTGCCACAGAACGAAGACCCGGAGATCAGCGAGCAGACGATCTACGGAAGAATCGCGCAAACGTATCTGGGGCTTGGCGAAACGGACAAGGCCATAGAGCTTTGGAAAGCGCATAATGCCGGCGGGCAATATAGCCATGAGATCGGGAATACCCTGGCGCAGAACGATCAAACTGCGGAGGCGCAGCGGTTTCTGTCGGAGGCCCTTCTAAAGCATGTCGCTGAGCTTGTCACCACGATCAACGGTTATGTGAACGTATATTTTGCCTGCGGCGATCATGCCTCCATGCAGGCGATCCTGGGCTGGGGAACCCGGCTTCTTTTGGGGCTTCGGAAAGCGGACAAACCGAACTACTTCGACAAAGTCAGCGCTGTTTTTCTCGCCGTTCTTGCCGGGTCGCAGCTGTCGTCAGGGCAGAGGGACGAGGCGCGCGATACCTTAATCAGAGCCGGAGAGCTTGCCGCATTCTTTGACGCTTCTCCCAGCTATGACGAAAGCGACATCCGCTTTATTACCCGCATTGAAGGCGCCAGCGCCCACGATGACCTGGGGGCAACGGCAATG
>CACZSA010000213.1 GCA_902783705.1 uncultured Ruminococcus sp. | reverse complement strand
CGCTCCTCCCTCTCCTTTGGGAGCGGTGATTGACAAGAGGCCGGCTCCGGAGGCCTCTTGTCCGCCAGCCGCGCAGGCGAAAAAAACGATCGACTTGGTCGTTCCCTAATCCGCAAGCGCCAGCGCGCAGACGAAATGCGATTACAACCGCAAGCTTGCCGAATGGGAGCTCGCCTCAAGCCTGCGGGGCTCCCCCGCCGCGCACTTTCAGCGCGCTCTGAAATCCCTCGCATTTCCTTTTTCCTTTCCCGCGCGGAAACCCACCCACCCGCGAATTCCCCCGCGGGGATCCTCCCGCATCCCCGGGATTCGCATATTCCCCGCGAATGCCGCACATCCCCCGCGGGATTTCGCCCCGCACCGTCCGACGCCTTTCTCCCTCCCCTCCGTGCTACCATACCCTCGCGGACGGAGATCCGACCGGCTGGCCACCGCGCCGCTCTCCTCCCGCGAAGTTCAATCACGGAGGTTCAAAGCATCATGCAGGAACATTCGAACACAGCATCGACCGACGGTGTCCGGCGTGACGGTGCCCGTCATGAAGGCAGGCAGAAAACCGAAGCACGGCGGGCCGGGGTGCGCTCGTTCCGCGCCTCGGGCGTCTCGGGCACGACGGCGGGGGTGGCGCGGGGACCGAAACGCTCGCTCGCCGCCGTCCTCGGATCCGTGCGCGCAAAACGCATCCTCCTCTGCGCGCTCTGCTTCTTCACCGCGCTCGCCGTCGCCGGAACGCAGGCCTTCCCCGGTACATACCCCTTCGGCATCGCGCTCGCGGCGTCGGCGTCCGGGGGGCTTGCCGCGCTGGCGGTCACCGTGGGCGGCATGCTCGGGTCGGCGCGGATCCCCACCTCGGGCGGCGTCTGGGCGGCGGCGGTCTTCGGCCTGTTCGCGGCCCGCTGCGCCGTCTCCCTCTGGCTCGCGGCAGAGCCGGGCGGCGGGCGGCGCGGATCGATACGGAAGAGCTCCCCCGGCGAGCGGATACGAGGGATCGCGCGGCTCCTCTTCGGAGAGCAGGCGGACGGGCGTGAGAGTCCCCGTTCCCCCGCATCTGCCGGGCCGCCCGACGGGAAAATGAACGTCGGGACCGTGCTCCGGGAGAATGTCCGCGTCCGCTTGGCATTGTCCGCCGCGGCAGCGCTGTTCGCCGGAGCATGGTCGGTTGCGGCGGGCGGGTACGAATACTTCGATCTGTTCGGCGCTGTCTTCACCCTCTTCGCCGCGCCGCTGTGTACATACCTGTTCTACGCGGCGACGGCGAGAAAAATGCGCTCGTCCCCGGTGCGGGAGTTCGGCGTCTACGCCCTCCTCGCCGTCGTGACGCTCTCCCTGCACGGGATCTCCGCCTCCGTCTTCTCCCTCCCCGCCGGCTCCCTCCATGGGAGCGGAACGCTTGAGGCGGTGACGGGCGGGGGCGCGGTCCTCAGGCGGATGGTGTTCGACGCCGGGATCCTCTTTGCCCTCATGGCCTCGCTCGTCGTGACGAAATCCGCGGGGATCCACCGGGGCGCGCTCGCCGGGCTCCTCTGCGGGATGACGATGACGCCGATCTACGCCCCCGCGTACCCCCTTGCCGCCGTGGTGTGCGCCGCCCTCGGAAGCCTCCCCGCGGGATTCTCGCTGGCAGGCGCGGCGACGGCGGCGGTGACGTGGGCGGTCTTCACGGGCGGGGTCGACGGATTCGCCGCGATGACGCCCCCGGCCGCGATCGCTTCGGCTGTGCTGGTTCCCCTGTTCCGCTATGAGCTCATCCGCCTGCCGCCCGCGCTCTTCGGCCCGGGATTTTCGGCGATCGGACAGCGGAGCGGGGAGTCGACGGCCTCGGAGATCGCGGCGGGGGATCTGCGGCGGCGGCTCGAAGGGCTCGGGGACGGGCTCGGGTCGGTGTCCGCGGTCCTTCACGGAATGGCGGAGCGGCTGTCGAAGCCCTCGCGCGCGGAGATGCAGGCCATCGCGGAGGAGAGCTTCGGGAGACGGTGCGCGCGGTGCCGCCGGCGTTCGGTGTGCTCCGTTCCCGATCCGGCGCGGGGGGAGCCGTTCTTGCGCAGTCTGGCGGGCGAGCTGATCCGGTCGGGCGCGGTCCCGGCGTCGGCGATCCCCTCGTCGCTCGCGTCGCAGTGCGGGGAGATCGGGGAGATCCTGGACGCGATCAACGGCGCGGCGGGGGACCGGATCGCGTCGCTGGCACGGGGGAACCGGCTCATGACCTCGGCGGAGGACTTCGGTCTCGCGGGCGAGCTGATCCGGAGCGCGGAGAGGAGCGGACGCGAGGCGGCAGCGCGGGACGAGGCGCTCTCGAAGAAGCTGCGCCGGGTCCTCTCATGGAACAATTTCGCGGCGTCCTCGGTCGCGGCGTACGGCGTGCGGCGGCGGCACATCTACGTCGGGGACGTGGACCTCGCGGCGACGCGGATGGGCGGGGACGACATCCGGCGGCTGTTCGAATCGGTCGCGGGCGTGCCTCTCTCCCCTCCGGAATTCGAGCTGAACGGCACGGTTCTATCCAT
>CACZSA010000212.1 GCA_902783705.1 uncultured Ruminococcus sp. | reverse complement strand
GGGGGAAGGCTCATATAGAGAGTGCGCCTCGTGCGTGAAGCCGTCACCCGTTTTCAACGTATTCGTCTAAGCAGTCTCCATTCAGCGAGCGAGTACCGTTTGTGTCCCCCTCATCCGGCCCCAAGGGGGCACCGGAGTAACTGATGAGGGGGTGCGAACGGTCTGCACTCACTATTGATTACGAAGTCTCTTTCATTATTGGTGATGACTAAATCATCGAATTGCACTTTCTAACGTAAGCCTTCCCCCTCCGTGGGGAAGGTGTCACGAAGTGACGGATGAGGGGTCCCAAAAACGGTCCGCACTCCCGATATTTACGCGTTATACTGCGTGGAGGCCGTCGTCCCGACCTCGCCGTTGTTCCAGTCCGTGTGGAAGAACTTCCCGCGCTCGGCGTCGACCCGCTCGTAGGTGTGCGCGCCGAAATAGTCCCTCTGCGCCTGCAGGAGATTCGCCGGGAGCCGCTCCGTCCGGTAGCCGTCGAAGTACGAGAGCGCGGACGTCGTCGCGGGCATCGGCACGCCGGAGAGGATCCCCGCCGCCGCCACTCTGCGCCATCCGTCCTCCGCCTCGGTCAGGGCGTCGCGGAAGTACGGGTCGAGCATCAGGTTCGCGATCGCGGGATCCCGGTCGAACGCGTCCTTGATCTTGCCGAGGAAGACCGAGCGGATGATGCACCCGCCGCGCCACATCAGCGCGATCCCGCCGTAGTTGAGGTTCCAGCCGTATTCCTTCGCCGCCGCCCGCATGAGCGAGTACCCCTGCGCATAGGAGACGATCTTCGAGGCGTAGAGCGCGCGCCGCATGTCCTCGAGGAACGCACGGCGGTCGCCCGTGAACTTCGCCGTCGGACCGGTGAGGATCTTCGACGCCGCGACGCGCTCCTCCTTCGCCGCCGAGAGGCACCGCGCGAAGACGGCCTCGCCGATCAGCGTGAGCGGGATCCCCTCGTCGAGCGCGGAGATCGCGGTCCATTTGCCGGTCCCCTTCTGCCCCGCCGTGTCGAGGATCTTGTCGATCAGCGGTTCCCCGTCGTCGTCGCGCCGCGTGAGGATGTCCGCCGTGATGCCGATCAGGTAGCTGTCGAGCTCGCCGCGGTTCCAGTCCGCGAAGACCTCGTGCATCTCGTCCGTCGTCATGCCGAGGTAGTCCCGCATGAGCTGGTAGGCCTCGCAGATCAGCTGCATGTCGCCGTATTCGATCCCGTTGTGGACCATCTTCACGAAGTGGCCCGCGCCGTCCTCGCCGACCCAGTCGCAGCAGGGCGTGCCGTCCTCGACCTTCGCGCAGATGTCCTGCAGGATCGGCTTGACGCGCTCCCAGGCCTTCGGCGAGCCGCCGGGCATCATGGACGGGCCGATGAACGCGCCCTCCGCGCCGCCGGACACGCCCGTGCCGATGTAGAGCATCCCGGCCTCCTCGACCTTTCTGCACCGCCGCTGGGTGTCCGGAAAGTGCGAGTTGCCGCCGTCGATGATAATGTCGCCGGGATCGAGCAGGGGCAGGAGCTTGTCGATGGTCTCGTCGACCGGGGAGCCCGCGCGGATCATCATCATGACGATGCGGGGCGTTTCGAGAGAGGCGACGAGCTCCTCGAAGGAGTGCGCCGGGATGAAGTTGTGACCCGCGCCGCGTCCCGCGATGAACTTGTCGACCACGCCGTCCCACACGTCGAACACCGCGACGGTGTACCCGTGCCGCTCCATGTTCATGGAAAGGTTTTCCCCCATGACCGCCATGCCGATCATGCCGATGTCCGCTTTGTTTTTCATATTCTCTCTCCTTAAAGATGATGATCTTTGTCTGGACTGCCGCGAAGGGGCAAATTCACTCTTCGCCGGCAAAGGCAATTCTTCCTGTTGAGATGCGCCGAAGCCGTTTTTACGGGTTCCCGCCGCACGCCGTCATTCTTCATTCTTCATTCTTAATTCTTAATTCTTCATTCCCTCCAGCACGCTGTACGGGATCCGCAGGTCTCCGAGCCCGCGCCCGATGGCGATGTGGGGCTTGAACGTGCCGTGGAAGTCGGTGCCGCCGGAGATCTTCAAACCGTATTTCTCAGCGAGACCCCGGTACTCCCGCTCCATTTCGGGCGTGTAGTCCGTATAATATCCCTCGACGCCCGCGAGCCCCTCTTTCGCCAGCCGCCCGACGAACGCGTCGAGGACCTCCGGGGGCTTCTTCGTAAGGTGCAGATGCGCGAGATAGGCATCCCCGCCCGCGTCCCGGATGAGATGCACGGCCTCCGTGTCCGTCAGGGCCTGCGCCTCGGAATAGCAGGGCCGCCCGACGTTCAGCCACTCGGCAAACGCCGCCTTCGGGCTCTCCGAATAGCCCTTGTCCGTCATGATGCGGGCGATGTGCGCGCGGCAGAGGATCCCCCCGCCGGCGAGGGCCTTCACCTCCTCGAGCGTGACGTCGATGCCGTGATCGCGGAGCATCCGGCAGGTCTCCCCGATGCGCTCGACGCGGACCGCGCGGATGTGCCCGACGGCCTCGGCGAGGATCTTCGACGCCGGGTCGATGAAATAGCCGAGGATGTGGGTCTCCGTCTCGGACGCCGCCGAGAGCTCGATCGCCGGGATGACCTCGATCCCGCAGGCTCGTCCGGCCGCCATCGCCTCGCGCACGCCGTCCGCCGTGTCGTGATCGGACAACGCGACCGCCGAGAGTCCCGCGTCCTTCGCGTGCCGGACCAGTTCGGAGGGCGTCATCGACCCGTCCGACGCCGTCGAATGGGTGTGAAGATCGATTGTTTTGTCCATTATGTTTCTCCGGATATTGTTTTTCCACTCATCAGCGAGTGCAGCCCGTTCGCTCCCCCTCATCAGTCACCTTCGGTGAAAGCCCGAGTTCATCGGAGATGAACTCGTCGACTTTGCTCTGCAAAGTCGGTTTCCCACACCAAGGGGGGAAGCCTCACGTTAGAAAGTGCAATTCGATGATTTAGTTATCACCAATAACGTATGAAAATGTATAATCCATAGCGATTGCAGCCCGTTCGCTCCCCCTCATCAGTCACCTTCGGTGCCCGTCGGGCCGGATGAGGGAGCCCAAACGCATCTGCCGCTCTTTATTTCGTCCACAGCCCGAGGGCGGGGTTGCTGATGTAGAAGATCCGCTCGCCGTTCACGTCGTTCCAGCCGTCCGTGAGCTTTGCGGGATCATACTCCGCCGCGGCCTCCTCGTAGGGGCGGTAGAGGAAGTTCGCGCCTTCGACCTCTTCACGCGTCAGCTTCGCCGTGCAGTAGGTGATCGAGAAGCGCCCGTCGGAGGAGCCGTGGATGAGGTGCGCCGCGACCGAGAGGTTCTCCGCGAGATCGGTGTTCGCGGGATCGGCGACCAGCTTCAGCACGTTCTCCCGCCCGACGTAGCCGTACTTGCGGATCAGCCGGTCGTTCTCGGGGTCCTCGCCGAAGCGGGCGACGCCGGGGGCCAGCACGATCAGCTCCCCGCCGTCCGCGATCGCCATGCGCGTGCGGTAGACGGCCTTGTTGCCGAGCCACGTGGATTTGAATTCCCGCGGATCGAGATAGACGACCGCCTTCCGGAGGGGCTCGTCCACCCGGATCAGGTTGATCCGCTGGCTGTGCGCGACCGCCGCCTCGAAATTCGCGCGCTCGCGTCCGACGTAGAGGCCGTGGATCCGCGTCCGATCCCCTTCGTTCGTCGTCGCCGTGAGCATGTAGACGATCGGGAGATTCGCGAGGAAGTGCTCCTCGGCGTAGTCGAAGACGCGGCGCACGGGGGAGAAATCCCGGCCCATGATGCGCTCCAGCCCGTAGAACGCCCCGAGCATGTGGGAGGCGTTGATCATGGACGATCCGCCGCACCCGACGAAGATGTTCTTCGAATAGTTCGCCATGCCGACGACCTCGTGCGGCACGACCTGTCCGACGGAGAGGATGCAGTCGTACTCCCCGGAGACGATGCGCCGGTTGACCTCGACGTCGATCTTCGTGTCGACCAGCCCCTCGGAGACCTCGCGCACGAATTCCGCCGGGACCTCGCCGAGCTTTGTGACGTCGGTCCGCCAGTTGTGCACGATCAGGTCCTCGTAGCGGACGCGTCCCCGGAAGAAGTCCTCGCACTCCTCCCGCGTCATCGGGGCGTGGGTCCCGAGGGCGGGCATGACGTCGATCCCGGCCCTGTCCCCGATCTCGTCGAAGATCATGGAGGTGAGGATGCCCGCGCCGGAGTAAAGACGGGTGTAGTCCGGCGGGAGGACGAGGATCCGCTTCGCCCCCGCGGCATATCGCAAAAGGGTTTCCCGCACCGCGGCCCGCAGTCCGTCCTCGGTCAGCCCCTGTTCGTTGATGTAATACATAACCGTTCTCCTCAAAATGGGAAAATTTCGTCAGTATTATTTTAGCACGAAGGGGAGGAGATGTCAAGATGAAGTGAGGGGGAAGCGGCAAGAAGGTGGACGCGCGGCAGGTGTTTCTCCGATCCCGTCCCCTCACCCCTATTCCTTCCGTCCTCCGAAGCTCTCCCACGGCGGGGATGCCTCCTCCAGCAGCTTCTTTGAGCGTTCAAGCGCGGCCTCGAAGAAATCGTCGGTGTCGAAGGAACCCTTCGGCGCCTCGGGCTTCGGCTGCGTTTTGCGGCGGTCCTCGCGCACCCACTTGAAGATCGTGGCGCAGCAGTCGGCGTAGGTCTTCCCCGTCGAGGCGATGTGCTCGGACAGGCGGTCGATGTACTCGTCGGCCTCCGGGATCTCGCGGTGCAGGCGCTCCAGCTGCGCGTCCGTCAGGGGCACGTTCGAGAAGCTCCCGCAGCTGCGGACCGCCTCCTTCACCGGGGGCTTGCCGGACGACGGCGTCCCTCCCCCGTCCTCCTCCGCCGCAAGGCAATCCTCTCTCTCCGGTGCGGGCGCGGGCGAACTCTCCTCTTTTGCCCTCGCACTCGCATTCGTATTCGTATTTATTTTGTCTTTGTATTTGTCTTTATTTGGCATCCGTTCGCATGCGTCCGCATCCGTTCGCATGCGATCGCATCCGGACGCATCTTCGTTTCGCTGTTTCTCCCAGCGTTTTCTGGCGGACGCTCGGCTTTTCTCACACTTCTCCTCATACGCGATACCGCTGTAATCGATGTCGCGGCAGAGCATGGTATAGAGCGGGGCGATGCTCGGTTTGGTCGCGATGCGCTCGCCGGAGTTGAAATAGTGCAGGCTCCCCCGCACGAGCGCGCCGAGCTGCGCGTCCGTCAGCGTTTCGAAGATCGCCTCGTAGGAACCGTACATAGGAAAATACGCTAAGGCCATCGAATCCCTCCTTCGGATCATGTCGGTCTTGACTTTTTGAGTGTTTTTGAATGAATCTATGTGAAGATACGTACCGGGGACCGTATCGATGGTACTATTATACCATAATGGTTCAGATTTGTCAATAGGTACTCTTTTTGTTGTATTTGTTTGATTATTGATCGAACTGTGGAAAACTCGGAATCCGCGCAGCCGTATTTCCTGAGATTCGAGCCCGGCAGATATCCACAGCGTTCATTCTGCATTCTTCATTCTTAATTCATCATTCTGAATTCGCAATTCCTCCCCATCCAACCGATTATCTAAAAAATATCCTCCATCCCGGCTTATTTTTTACTTCCTGCTCCTTGACGCGGGGGCGGGTTTCAGGTATAATAAAGTCATAAAGTCGTACTTTCTGTGACTGACGGAACGGGATCGGTCTTCGGCCTCCGGGCGGAGCGTCCCAGCGGAACGGACCGCGTGGAGCAGAAAGGAGCCCGCTTGGGGCAGCCGACCGTCTGGGCATGGATTCCGCTGGGGAATCGTATGCCCTTTTTCGTTTTTTGACCAGCAGGAGCACGCGCCGCCGTCCGTCCCTGCCACGCATGACGGCGGAGATTGGGATGGAATATGAAAAAAGTAGCCGTCATCATGGGCTCGGACAGCGACCTCCCGGTGGTGGAGAAGGCATTCGGCGTGCTCCGCGAATTCGGCGTCCCCTTTGAGGCGCATGTCATGAGCGCGCACCGCACCCCCGACGAGGTCCGGGAATTCGTGTCCTCCGCCCGCGCGAACGGGTTCGGGGTCATCATCGCCTGCGCCGGGATGGCTGCGCATCTGGCGGGGGTCTGCGCCGCGGCGACCACGCTTCCGGTGATCGGCGTGCCCGTGAAGGGCGGGATGCTCGACGGGCTCGACGCCCTGCTCTCGACGGTACAGATGCCGACGGGGATCCCGGTGGCGACCGTGGCGATGAACGGAGCGGCGAATGCGGCGCATCTCGCGGTGGAGATTCTGGCGCTCTCGGACGAAGCGCTTGCGGAAGCGGTCGAAGCGGCGCGTTTCGCGGGTGCCGAAAAGGTCCGCGCGAAAGACGCGGCTTTGCAGGAAAAACTGTAACGCCTCTGCCCCATCATTCTGAATTCTCCATTACTTCATTCTGAATTCGCAATTCTGAAAGGATAATGCCAAAACTTATGAAAAGCTACAGCGAAGCATACAAGAACGCGGGCGTGGATATCACAGCGGGGTACGCCGCGGTTGAGCTGATGAAGCAGCACATCGCGCGGACCGTTGTCCCCGGCGTCTGCGACAAGATCGGCGGCTTCGGCGGGATCTTCGATATCGGTCTCGCGATGGAGCAGTACGGCGTCCGCCATCCCCTCCTCGTCTCCGGCACCGACGGCGTCGGCACCAAGCTGCAGATCGCCTTCCTCATGGACAAGCACGACACCGTCGGCATCGACTGCGTCGCGATGTGCGTCAACGACATCATCTGCTGCGGCGCGCGGCCCCTCGTCTTCCTCGACTACATCGCCTGCGGAAGAAATATCCCCGAGAAGATCGCCTCGATCGTCGCGGGCGTCGCGGAGGGCTGCGTCCAGAGCGCATGCGCCCTCGTCGGCGGCGAGACGGCGGAGCATCCCGGCCTGATGCCCGAGGAGGAATACGACCTCGCGGGATATGCCTGCGGGCTCGTCGACCGCGACCGCGTCCTCGACAAGGCGAACGTGAAGCCCGGCGACGCGATCATCGCGCTGCCCTCCTCCGGCGTCCACTCGAACGGCTTCTCCCTCGTGCGCAAGGTCTTCGGGATCGACACCGGGCGCGCCGATCTCCAGGCTCCCGTCGCGGAGCTCGGCGGAAAATCCCTCGGCGAGGTGCTCCTCACCCCGACGCGGATCTACGTCAAGCCGATGCTCGCGTTGATGGAGCAGGTGAACGTCCACGGCGTGTCCCACATCACGGGCGGCGGGTTCTACGAGAACATCCCGCGCTCCCTCCCGGACGGATGCTCGGCGAAGATCGACCGCGCCGCCGTGCGTGTCCTCCCGATCTTCGAGCTGATCGCGAAGACGGGCGGCATCTCCGAGCACGACATGTTCAACACCTACAACATGGGCGTCGGCATGTCCGTCATCGTGGCGAAAGAGGACTGCGCCCGCGCCATCGAGATCCTCCGTGCAAACGGCGAGGACGCGTATCCGATCGGCGAGGTCGTCCCCGGCGATGACGGCGTGCTCTTCGCGTGAGGTGACCCGGATGAAGCAGGTCAACATTGCGGTGTTCGTCTCCGGCGGCGGCACCAATCTCGAAGCGATCCTCGGCGCGGCGGAAGCGGGACGCATCCCGCACGGCAAGATCGCGCTGGTCCTCGCCTCGAAGCCCGGCGTCTACGCGCTGGAGCGGGCGAAGAACCACGGGATCCCCTCGGTGGTCGTCTCCCGGCGGGACGATCCGGAGCATTTTGAAGAGAAGATCGACGCGGCCCTCGCGGAATACGGGATCGGCATGATCGTGCTCGCGGGCTTCCTCTCGATCCTCTCGGCAGAGTTCACGGACAAATGGGACGGGCGGATCATCAACGTGCATCCCTCGCTCATCCCGTCGTTCTGCGGCAAGGGCTTCTACGGACTGAAAGTGCACGAGGCGGCGCTCGACTACGGCGTGAAGGTCACGGGCGCGACGGTGCACTACGTCAACTCGGTCCCCGACGGCGGAAAGATCATTCTCCAGAAGGCCGTGTACATCGAGGACGGCGACACCCCGGAGATCCTCCAGCGCCGCGTCATGGAGCAGGCCGAATGGGAGATCCTCCCCCGGGCGACGGAGATCGTCGCGGAGCGGTTGGGGAATGCAGAATGACCGCGCACAGCCGCTCTTCCGTTCATACTTGATCGCCCCCTTCCGGCGCAGCGCACTCCCCACGCACGGGGCAGCGTGCAGCTCCCGCCGCATTCTGCTGTTCTTCATTCTTAATTCATAATTCGTAATTCGATAAAGGAGCTTTCCATGGACATCTACACCCCCTCCTCCATCGCTTCCCTCCTCTCCGGCAATCCGTACCCGGGACGCGGCATCCTCATCGGCATGACCCCGGACGCGAAAAAGGCGGCGTTCGCCTACTTCATCATGGGCCGCAGCGAAAACAGCCGCAACCGCATCTTCGCACGCGACGGCGCGGACATCCGCACGCTTCCCTTCGACGAATCGAAGGTGAAGGATCCGTCCCTCATCATCTACTACCCCGTGCGCGATCTCGGCAGGATCCAGATCGTCACCAACGGCGACCAGACCGACACGATCCGCGACTATGTGATGAACGGCTCGACCTTCGAGGCCGCGCTCGACACCCGCTGCTTCGAGCCCGACGGACCGAACTGGACGCCCCGCATCTCCGGCATCCTCTATCTCGGCCGCGACCGCTACGCCTACAAGATGAACATTCTGAAATCGATCGACGCGGAGGGCACGGACTGCGCGCGCTATACCTTCGCCTATCCAGGCAAGGCGGGCCTCGGTCACTTCCTGCACACCTACGTCACGGACGGTAATCCGATCCCGACCTTCCAGGGTGAACCGGAGCGCGTGGTGATCCCGGGCACGATCGACGAGCTCACGGACACCGTCTGGAACAATCTCGACGCGAACAACAAGATCTCCCTCTACGTCCGCCTCACCGACCTCGAGACCGGCAAATACGAGGACCGGCTCATCAACAAGCACGCGAAATAAGGGAAAAAGAACAAGGAGAGTTTGACATGAAAGAATTTGAACTGAAATACGGCTGCAACCCGAACCAGAAGCCCGCGAAGATTTACATGCGTGACGGGAGCGAGCTCCCGATCGAGATCCTCAACGGACGCCCGGGCTACATCAACTTCCTCGACGCGTTCAACTCCTGGCAGCTCGTGAAGGAGCTGAAGGAAGCGACGGGCATCGTCTGCGCGACCTCCTTCAAGCACGTTTCCCCGACCTCCGCGGCCCTCGGCTTCAAGCTCGACGACGATCTGAAGAAGATGTGCTTCGTCGACGACATCGAAGGGCTCGACGACAGCCCGCTCGCCTGCGCGTATGCGAGAGCCCGCGGGACGGACCGCATGTCCTCCTTCGGCGACTGGATCGCGCTCTCCGACGTATGCGACGTGGTGACCGCGAAGCTCATCAAGCGCGAGGTCTCCGACGGCATCATCGCGCCCGGCTACGAGCCCGAAGCCCTCGAGATCCTGAAATCGAAGAAGAAGGGCGCGTACAACATCGTGAAGATCGATCCCGCCTACGTCCCGGCCGAGCAGGAGACGAAGGAGGTCTTCGGCATCACCTTCGAGCAGGGGCACAACAATTACAAGATCTCCGCGGATGTGCTCACGAACGTCGTGACGGCGAACAAGGAGCTCTCCGACGCGGCGAAGCGGGATCTCGTGGTCGCGCTCATCACGCTGAAATACACGCAGTCGAACAGCGTGTGCTTCGCGGTGGACGGTCAGGCGATCGGCGTCGGCGCGGGTCAGCAGTCGAGAATCCACTGCACGCGGCTTGCCGGGAACAAGGCGGACATCTGGCATCTGCGCCGCCATCCGAAGGTCCTCGGCCTGCCCTTCCTGCCGACGCTCGGACGTCCGGACCGCGACAACGTGATCGACGTGTACATCTCCGATCAGAGCGAGGACGTCCTCGGCGACGACGTGTGGCAGCAGTACTTCACGACCCGTCCGGAAGAGCTGACGAAGGCCGAGAAGCGCGCCTACCTCGACGGCATCACGGGCGTCTCCCTCGCCTCCGACGCGTTCTTCCCCTTCGGCGACAACATCGAGCGCGCGCGCCGCTCCGGCGTCTCCTATATCGCGGAGCCCGGCGGATCCATCCGCGACGATCAGGTCATCGAAACCTGCGACAAGTACGGCATCGCCATGGCCTTCACCGGCATGCGCCTGTTCCACCATTAAGAGGGGTACGGGGGGGAGCCGGGGGTACGCGGCTTCTTTGAAAAGAAGCCTGGCAAGAAACTTTACATGGGGACAGGTACACGCTGCAACAATAGAAATAGCTGTATGTGTTTGACCTGGCCCAAGCTCTTGCTCCCCCAAGTATTCTTCATTCTTAATTCTTCATTCTTAATTCACAATTCTTTTATCGCATAAGGATCACGCCATGAACATCATCGTCATCGGTTCGGGCGGTCGGGAGCACGCGATCATCAAAAAGCTCGCCGAAAGTCCGGAAATCACGAAAATTTACGCCCTGCCCGGAAACGCCGGGATGCGGGAGGCGGAATGCGTCCCCGTCGGCGCGAAGGACATCCCGGCCATCGTCGATTTTGCGAAGAATCACGACATCGGCTTCGCGGTGGTGGCCCCGGACGATCCGCTCGTCCTCGGCTGCGTCGACGCGCTCGAAGCGCTGGGCATTCCCTGCTTCGGTCCCCGCGCGAATGCCGCGATCATCGAGGGCTCGAAGGTCTTCTCGAAGAATCTCATGAAGAAATACGGCATCCCGACGGCGAAATACGAGGTCTTCGATTCCGCCGCCGAGGCGCGTTCGTACTGCCGGACACTCACCCCGCCGATCGTCGTGAAGGCGGACGGCCTCGCGCTCGGCAAGGGCGTGCTGATCTGCCAGACGCTCGAAGAAGCCGACGCCGCGCTCTCCGAGATCATGGAGGACCGCGTTTTCGGGGACAGCGGACGCCGCGTGGTGATCGAGGAATTCCTCGAAGGCCCGGAGGTCTCCGTCCTCTCCTTCACCGACGGCAAAACAGTCGTCCCGATGATCTCCTCGATGGACCACAAGCGCGCGGGCGACGGCGACACCGGCCTCAACACGGGCGGCATGGGCACCGTCGCGCCGAATCCGTACTACACACCCGCGGTCGCCGAGCGGTGCATGCAGGAGATCTTCCTCCCGACGATCCGGGCGATGAACGCCGAGGGACGCACGTTCCGGGGCTGCCTCTACTTCGGGCTGATGATCACGAAGGACGGCCCGAAGGTCATCGAATACAACTGCCGCTTCGGCGATCCCGAGACGCAGGTGGTCCTGCCCCTGCTCGACACGGACCTCTTCACGGTGATGAAGGCGACGGCGGCGGGCACGCTCTCCTCGCTCGACATCCGCTGGAAGGACGCCTCGGCCTGCTGCGTGATCCTCGCCTCCGCGGGGTATCCGAAGAAGTACGCGACGGGCTTCCCCCTCACGCTCCCCGAGCACCCGAAGCACGATGCGGAGATCTTCGTCGCGGGCGCGAAATGGGCGGACGGCGTGATGGTCACGGGCGGCGGTCGGGTCCTCGGCGTCACGGCGACGGCTCCGACGCTGAAGGAGGCTGTCCGGAACGCTTACGAGGCGGCAGAAGACGTGCAGTTTGAGAACAAGACCATGCGTCACGACATCGGCGCGCGCGCGCTCGCGTGCAAAGGAGAATAAATGGTTTACAGAGTCTATGTGGAAAAGCGTCCGGGACTGACGGTCGAAGCGGACGCCTTAAAGAACGATCTCACGTCCTTCCTCGGCCTCGCGGGGCTCGAATCCGTCCGGATCCTCAACCGCTACGACGCGGAGGGGCTGGACGCCGGGCTCTTCGACTACGCGAAGAACACGGTCTTCTCGGAGCCGCAGGTGGACGTGACCTACGACGCGCTCGACATTCCCGCCGGGGCCTTCGTCTTTGCGGTCGAATATCTCCCCGGTCAGTACGATCAGCGCGCGGATTCTGCGGCGCAGTGCATCCAGATCCTCTCGCAGGGCGTGCGTCCGACGGTCCTCTCGGCGAAGGTGTACATCCTCACGGGAAATCTCACCCACGAGGATCTCGCGGCGGTGAAGAAGTACGTCATCAACCCCGTGGAGGCGCGGGAAGCCTCTCTCGCCGCCCGCGAAACGCTCGCGCAGCAGTACGACGTGCCCGCGGACGTGGCGATCCTCGATGGCTTCCGCTCGATGACCGACGCCGACCTCGACGCCTTCATCGCGAAATGGGGCCTCGCCATGGACCGGGACGACCTCGCCTTCACGCGCTCCTATTTCCGGGACGAGGACCGCGATCCGACCCTGACCGAGATCCGCATGATCGACACCTACTGGTCCGACCACTGCCGGCACACGACGTTCCTCACGACGATCGATAAAGCGACCTTTGAGGATCCGCTTCTCGAGCGGGCGTACAAGCGGTACATCGCGACGCGCGAGCGGATCGGACGCGGCTCGAAGCCCGTGAATCTCATGGACCTCGCGACGATGGCCTGCCGCGCGCTCAAGGCGGACGGACGCCTCCCGAAGCTCGACGAATCCGAGGAGATCAACGCCTGCACGGTGAAGGTCGACGTGGAGATCGAGGGCAAAACGGAGAAATGGCTCCTG
>CACZSA010000211.1 GCA_902783705.1 uncultured Ruminococcus sp. | reverse complement strand
GCCGTCCTCGCCGACGGTGATGCCCGCGTGGGTCGCGCCGATCTTCACGTTGTTGTGCGGATAGCCGATGGAGTTGCGGATCTGCTCAAAGCTGCGCCCCGCCGCGAACATCGCGAACGTCGACGCGAACGGGATCTTCCCGCACAGGGACATGCCCGTCGCCACGCAGATCATGTTGTTTTCCGCGATGCCGCAGTCAAAGAAGCGGTCCGGGAAGGCCTTCTTGAACGTTCCGGTCTTGGTCGCGGCGGCAAGGTCCGCGTCCAGAACCACGAGATTCTCGTAAACTGCGCCGAATTCCGCGAGCGCCTTGCCGTATGCCTCGCGGGTTGCGATCTTATCTGCCATTGTATCTGTATCCTTTCGTTATTTCCTTTTCTTTCTGTGTCCTCATTCAGTGTCCGAGGACCGTCTGACGGAACGGACTGCTCCGCGCCTCGAGGTCCGGGAAACGGTGCTCGAGGGCCGATACGGAGATCTCGATGTCCTCCGCCGCCTCCCGCGCGCTGTTCGTCCCGACCGTCACCATGTCGCAGGGCCGGATCGCGTTCCACGAGAAGGTCAGCCCCACATAGGGCGTGCACCGTCCCGCCGCCATCGGCTTGATCGTCATCACGGGGTGCTTCGCCGCGTGAATGATCCGCGCCACGTTCTCGACCTCCACCTGCATCAGAAATCCCATGCAGTTGAAGATCTGGATGTACGTCTCGACGTCGTATTCGTTCCGGTCGGCGTACTGGACCACCTCGGGCATGTGCGCGGAGAGGCCCGGACGCATCCCGGCCTCCCGGATCATCGCGAGGTAGTCGGGGAGACGGGGGATTTCCTGTTTGTTCTTGTTCACCAGCTGTTCCACGCTCGTGTGGTGTATGAGGCAGAAGTCCGCCCCGATCTCCGCGCTGTGACGCACGGTCCGCTCGGCCTCGCGCCGCGCTTCGGGGGTATCGTCGACGTTCATCGCCGGGGTGTCGACGCGGATGATCTTCCGCCCCGCCTTCTGCTCTGCCCAGTCGATGGCCTCCCGGGCGATCGGAGTCGTGCTGATGGGCGCCATGACCGCGTCCACGCCGGCGGAGAGGAAGGTCTCGAAGACGGGCCAGAAATCCTCGGGCCGGGCGAATTTCTCCCGGATCGCGGCGTCCGCGGCGGCTCCGGTGTGGCTCCAGCCGAGCAGCCAGTTCGTGCCGATCAGCATCCGCGGCAGGCTCATCCCGCCGACCTCTGTTCTGGGAAACGTTTTCATCGCGCGCCTCCTGTCCTGTCAGACGTTCTGTTTCGGGAATTCCTTATCTCTCGCCGAGATCCTTCATCGCCTGCTCGTACTGCTCGTCGTTCGGAGCCGCGCCGTGCCAGGAGACGTTGTTTTCCATGTAGGAGACGCCCTTGCCCTTGATAGAGTGGGAGATGATGACGGTCGGCTTGTCCGTGCAGGCGCGGGCCGCCTTGTACGCCGCTTCGATCGAGTCGAAGTCGTGCGCGTCGCATTCGACGACGTTCCACTTGAACGCGCGGAACTTCTCCGGATACGGGGACGGGTCGTTGACGTCCGCGATCGGGCCGTCGATCTGCAGGCCGTTGAAGTCGATCAGCCAGCAGAGGTTCGAGAGCTTGTAGTTGCCCGCGAACATCGCCGCTTCCCAGACCTGGCCCTCTTCGGTCTCGCCGTCGCCGAGGATGGCGTAGACGCGGACGGAGGTGCCGTCGATCTTATTGGCGAGCGCCATGCCGCAGGACGTGGACGCGCCCTGTCCGAGGGAGCCGGAGGTCATGTCGACGCCGGGCGTGTGCTTCATGTCCGGGTGACCCTGGAGATACGAGGAGGTCTTGCGGAAGGTCTTCAGATCCTCAACGGGGAAATAGCCTCTCTGCGCGAGCGCGGAATAGAGGCCGGGGGCGCAGTGGCCCTTCGAGAGGACGAGGCGGTCGCGGCCCTCCCATCCGGGGTTCTTCGGGTCGATGTTCATCTCTTCAAAATAGAGGTATGCGAGCACGTCGGCGATCGAGAGGGATCCGCCGGGGTGACCGCTTTTTGCCGAATAGACCGCGTCGATGATGCCCACGCGGATTTTCCGGGCGATTTCTGCGAGTTCGGTTTTTCTCTGAATGTCCATGTTTTTCCTTGCCTTTCTCTGAGTCGGGCGTCCATGCCCGGAGTTGGTTCTATTGTAACCCATTTGGGCGGGAATGTCAACCGCGCGGGGAATATTTTTTGTTTTTTTCCCCAAAGCTCTTGACAAAACGGGGGGATTCGGCTATAATGATGAGGCATGATGTGATGACAAAGCCGCGTCTGCCGCCGGATTTTCCGGTGAAAAACTGAGTGCGGAGAAGTACTCAAGAGGCCGAAGAGGCGCCCCTGCTAAGGGTGTAGGTCGGGATAACCGGCGCGAGAGTTCAAATCTCTCCTTCT
>CACZSA010000210.1 GCA_902783705.1 uncultured Ruminococcus sp. | reverse complement strand
CCTCTGGGGCCGGGTGATTGACAAGAGGGCCCGGCCCGAGGGTCCTCTTGTCCGCCAGCCGCGCAGGCGAAAAAAGTGATGGATCTGCAAGATCCAAAATCCGCAAGCGTCAGCGCGCAGGCTGCACGTGCGGCGAGAGAAAAAAGCGGCAAAGCCGCAGCGAAAAAACGCGTGCCGCAGGCAAAACAAACGGCACGCGCAATCTCTTTATACTTCCGGATCCAGAATCTCAAACGCCGCGGCGAGCGCTTCCTCCTTCGTGGGATACCCCGCCGAGTACTGCCCGCGGAGGACGTGCTTCCATGTCCCCGGACGGAACCGATCCTCGAGCAGCGTCACCATCTCACCCTTGTATTTCAGGTATTCGTGTCCGTTCCGGCTCCGGCGAAGAGGCGTCTTCAAAAACGTCTCCCGCCGCGCCATGCGGTTCTTGAACGCCGCCTCGCGGGCCTTCGCCGCCTCCGGATCGCCTTCCATGCGGCCCGCGCAGACGCATCCCGCGCCGATGGTACGCCACCACGCCGGGTGACGCATCAGGTGCACGTACCGGATGATCTGACGCCCGCACATCCGGCAGACGCCCGCGGGCTCGCCGAGGTCCACGATCCCTACGCATTCCCATCCGCTGTGCGGCGCGTCGTCCCGCTTCCAGAGGTTCTCCTCCCCCTCTTCCGGCTGATTCCACACCTCGCCGCGGTATTTCGATTCCGACAGCCCCGCCCGGACATCGGGCTTCGGTGCGTCGAGGTCCAGCGCGATCTGCCCGTCGTCCTTCGGCTTTGGCGTTCTCTTCTTCGGCTTCGCGAGCTTCTTCGCCGGGATCGCCTCGGCACCGAGGGGGGCGGCGGGGATGTGCAGGAACGAGAACAGCGGCGGCGTCTCCGTGTCCACGTCGGCGAACGACGCGGGATCGGCGGAATCACCCGGCGTATCGCCCGGCGTCGTGATCTCGTCGGGATCCCAGGCCTCGGATTCATCCGCCTCCGTGGTCTCTTCATCCGCGGGCAGGGCCGGGAAATCGTCCGAGGAGATCGCGCCGGGGACCTCGGGCTCGTCGGGTGGGCAGGGGTCCGGCTCCTGAACAAACTCCGGCTCCGCGGCGGGTTCCGGAATCTGCGGAATCTCCGGCGCCTGCGGCTCTTCGGGCTCCGACGGCTTCCACGCGGTGAAATCGTAATCCATGCTCACCGGGCGGCGGGACATGGTCTTCTCGAACAGGATGTAGTACACGCCCTTCGCCGGGTCGATCTCCTCCACCACGCCGCGCCCGAAGATCGGATGCTCGACCGGGGATCCCACCCCGAGCGGCGCGCCGGGGACGGACGGATCGGCAGCGGCGGCGGACGGGGCGGCGAGCTCCTTCGGGACGGTCCCGATCCGCGTGAAATTCTCCTCCCCGATATCCGCGAGGAAGCGCGAGGGACGCTTGGTCTGGCGGTCGCTGCCCGTGCCCTCGGATTCCGTCAGGTAGAGGCGGCGCATCGCGCGGGTCACGGCGACGAAGCACAGGCGGCGTTCCTCCTCGAGCCCGGCGTCCTTGCGCTCCTCGAGCGTGCGCCCGGAGGGAAAGATCCCCTCGGTCAGGCCGCAGACGAAGACCGCCGGGAATTCCAGCCCCTTCGAGGCGTGGATCGTCATGAGCTTTACCCGGTCGGCGTCCTCGTCGGCGTCCCGGTCGCTTTCGAGCGCGGCCTCCTGCAGGTAGACGGCGAGGGAATAGAACTCCCCGTAATTCTGTTCGCGCTCCCAGACGGAACGCTTGCATTCGGCGAGGTTATCGAGGCGCTCCATGCTCCCCTGCTCGCGGATGTACCGCTCATAGCCCGAACGGTCGAGGACCTCCTGCATAAGGTCGGAAACGGGCGTCGCGTCGGCCTTCGCGCGGAGATCGTCGATCAGGGCGACAAAATCCGGCGCGCCGGAGCGGGCGAAGAGGGGATCCGAGAGGTGCGCCCGGAGCGTCGGGTAGAGCGCGGCGTGCTCCTCGGCGGCGAGGGCTTTCAGAGCGTCGAGCTTGGCGCGCCCGAAGAATCGCCGAGGCGTGTTGACGATCCGCTCGAAGGACTCGTCGTCGTCCGTGAGGAGGAGACGGAGGTAGGAGAGCGTGTCGCGGATCTCCATGCGGTCCCAGAAGCGGACGCTGCCGTAGAGCTCATAGGGGATCCCCGCCTGCATCAGCGCCTGCTCGAGAAAGCGGGAGAGGAATCCGGCGCGGTAGAGAAGGGCGATCTCGCGCGGGGCCATCCCCTCTTCGCGGAGAAGGCGGCGGATTTCGTCGGCGATCCAGCGGCCCTCTTCGGCCTCGGTTTTGGCGTGCAGGGCGATGACGTCCGGCCCGTCGGGGGAGGCGGTCCAGAGGTCCTTCGGGATGCGGTTCCGGTTGTGGGAGACGAGCGTGTTCGCGGCCCGGAGGATGTGCCCGGTCGAGCGGTAATTGCGGTTCATGAGGATCGTCTCGGTGCCGGGGAAGAGCTTGTCGAAGTCCACGAGGATCGAGACGTCCGCGCCGCGCCACTCGTAGATGTTCTGGTCCGGGTCGCCGACGACGAAGAGGTTTCTGTGCTTCGAGGAGAGCATGCGGAGAAGACGCAGCTCGCGGCGGGAGGAATCCTGGAACTCGTCGACCTGAATGTAGTACAGCCGCTCCGCCCACTTGTCGAGGACCTCGGGATACGCGCGGAAGATCTCGAACGCAAAGGAGACGAGGTCGTCGAAGTCGAGGCCGAAGGATTTGCGCTGCTTCTCGAGGTAGCGGCGGACGACGGTGATCTCGAGCGCGGTGAGCGGGCGGGTCGGGGAGGCGGGCGGCGGGGTGACTGCGGATACGTCGCCGTTGACGAGGGCCGTGACGTACTCCTCGTTGGATTTGAGGCGGTGGACGGTCTCGAGGATGCTTTCGAAGGTGGCGCGGTCGAGCTTGATCTCCATCTCGCCGTAGATCTCGGAGAGGATGCGCCGCTGAGCCGCCTCGTCGAGGATGACGAAATTCTTCGGGTAGAAGAGGCGGTGGATATCCTCGCGGAGAACGCGGACGCAGAAGCCGTGGTAGGTGGTGATGAGGGAGGTGTCATACCCGTCGCCGACGAGGTCGCGCACGCGCCGCTTCATCTCCCCGGCGGCCTTGTTCGTGAAGGTGACGCAGAGGACGTTCGAGGGATGGATCCCGGCGGCCTTCACAAGGTAGGCATAGCGGCAGGTGAGCGCGCGGGTTTTCCCGGATCCGGCCCCCGCGATGACGCGGACGTACCCCTCCGTAGCCGTCGCCGCGGCCCGCTGATCGCGGTTGAGGGAAGAGAGAAAGTCGGTCATGATGCGCCTCGCAGGAAAAGGTTTTGCTATATTATAGCATATCCGGGGAAGGGGCGTCAAGGAGGGGGAAGGGGGAAAAGGTGGAAGGGGGAGGATAAAAAACTGCCGCGAAACGGCAATATCACCCGGGATGCAAGCATCCCCGCGAAGGCGCATTTCACTCGTTCAGCACAAGCGGCGAGGGCACATTTGCCTCAGTGCGCTGCACGATATGTGTCATTGCGAGGGCGGAGCCCGTGGCAATCCGTACCCCTTTATTTTGGGTTGCACCGTACATACAGTCAGCGTGCAGGCAGAAGATGGATTGCAATTCGTAATCCGCACCTCCTCCCCCTTGCATTCTCCTGCTGTCTGTGATACAATATTCACAGCCAAAATCAGGATCAAACTCAGGATTCGGAGGTTCATTTTATGTCCATCATGATCGCGCATCGGGGGTACAGCGGCGCGTTTCCGGGGAATACGGCGCTGGCGTTCCGGGAGGCGGCGAAGCATGCGTCCGGCGGCGCGGAGACTGATATCCGGCGCACGTCCGACGGTGTCTACGTCACGAATCACAACCCGGAGGCTGCCTTCGCGGACGGGACCGAGGCCCTCGTCGCGGAGCACACCTACGCCGAGCTCGCCGCAAAGCCGCTTCGCAACACGAAGACCGCGGACGACGTGCGGCTCTGCACCTTCCGCGAATACCTCGAGATCATGCGGGAGCACGGCATGGTCTGCTTCATCGAGCTCAAGGGGGATTTCACCGAGGACGAGGTCCGGGAGATCTTCGACGAGGCCGCCCGGGTCTACGATCTCAGAAAGTGCATCCTCCAGTCCTTCTCGTTCGAGAACCTCATCCGCGCGCGGGAGCTCTTCCCGGATCTGCCGCTGATGTGGACCTACGGCACGTCGGAGTCCCACTGGGAGCGGTGCTTCGCGTACGGCTTCTCGATCGACGCGGACCGCGTGGTCCTCACCGAGGAGATGGTCGAGGCGTTCCACGCGCACGGACTCGAGGTCGGCGTCTGGACGGTGAACGACCGGGCGGACCTCGAGAAATTCCGCCGCATGGGCGTCGACTACATCGAATCCGACGTGTTCGGGGGAGAAGACTGAAGGGGAATTACAAATTAAGAATTAAGAATGATTCGTTCGTTCTCCCCCGAACAATAAGACGGTCGTGCAGCTGTACCGTTCAGCCGCACGACCGTTTCTCTATGGTTTTCGCTGCACTTTGTAATTCTTAATTCTTAATTCCCGTCAGCCGCCTCTTTCGGCCTGGATCTGTTCGAGCTTGTCGAGGGATTTGTCGCGCATCTTGTTGAAGACCTTGACCGTGCCGTTCCACTTCGACGCGAGGTTTTCGCCGCCGTTGTAGATCACGCCGTGAATCTGACCGGCAAATCCGCCCCAGTCGTTGATGTACGCCGGGTCATAGCAGCGGGACGCGAGGATGATGTTCATCATCTCGGCCGATTCCTCGTCGCGCATGTACTTGTAGGTCAGCGCGGTGTCGTAGTACGCCGGGGTGAGGGTGTACATGGACTTCGCCGCCATCGCCTCGGTGATCGCGCCGGACATTTCCAGATCGCACGTCACGGGGAGGACGATCGCCTTCGCCGCGGTGTTGTGCACGAAGTTGTAGAAGCCCTGCTGCGCCTCGTCGAACTTGGGCCACGGGATGACGCCGAAGTCCGTCTCGCTGTTCCGCATGCGGGTGATGCACTGCGCGACCTCGCCGTAGAAGAGCGCGCGGCCTTCCTCGAAGATGTACCGCAGGTCGTCCGTGCCGTAGCCCGTGCGGTCGGCGACGAAGACGTGGTCGAGATCGCCGAGGATCATGCCCGCCTTCTCGACGACGGAGGTGATCCGGTCGAGGTCCGTGCGCAGGGTCGGGATGCCTTCCTCGTCCTTCGGGGCCATCTGCTCGCCGGACGCGTAGAACAGGCCGTAGCAGGTGTTCGCCGTCGTCACGAAGCCGAACGTGTCGATCTTCGGCTGGAGCTTGCCGTTGCCGTCCGTGTCGCGCGTCGCGGTCTGGAGCATCGTGTAGAGGGTGTCATAGTACCAGCGGTCCTCGCGCACGAGGGTGTAGAGATCCTCGAGACCGAGGTCGTCGTGCATCTGCTTGTTGAACATCAGGATCCACGTCGCGTCGTTGTCGATGACCGTGATGTCGCCCGTGCCGAGATACACGTCGCCGAGCAGAGTGCAGTCCTCCGTCAGGCGGTGGTCCCACCACGGCTTCGAGAGGTCGACGTAGGGAACGGCGAACATATTGTGCGTGATGCCCTGCGTGCCGAGGGTCTGCCCGCGCATGATCCCGGTGAAGCCCGCGTCATAGGTGCCGCCTCCGGCCTTGACGTCGGTCTGGAGGGAGCTGTGCACGGCGCCGGACGTGACATCCGCGCGGAGGTTGATGTTGTAGGTCTCGTTCAGATAGAGGTTGCGCTCGAAGACGGCGTCGTTGATGACCTCGCCGTTGAGCTCTTCGACGTAGACGTCGTAGGTGACCCAGTCGACGCCGTTGTCATCGCTCGAGCCGGACGTGCAGATGACATAATCCGATCCGCCGAAGTCGAGTTCGGGGATGTCGGGCAGGATCTCGGCGGTCTCATCCTCGGGTTCGTCCTCCGGGTTGACGGCGGCGGGCGTCTCATTCACCGGAGCGGCGGGAGCGCCTTCGTCCGCGTTGGTCTTGCTCTCGGAGCAGCCGATGAGGCAGGACGCGGAGAAGAGGAGGGCCAGCAGAAGGCTGAATGCGCGTTTATTCATGGAACACCTCGCGAAGGGAGAGTTTGATAAGTCCAATTATACAGCATAAACGCCGAAACGTCAAGGGCTTTTGTGCAGAAAAGCAAAAAAATGCTGTGTAAATAAACAAAGGGCTGCCGCATTTCTCCGCTTTTGAGCGTTCATGCGACAGCCCTGTCTCGCCTCTTACTTTTTCTTTCTCCGGAACACTTCCAGATCCACCTTCTCCGCGAGGATCCCGTACATCTCCGGGCGGCGGTAGGTGTTCGCCTGATTTTCCGTCGCGCGGTATTCGCGGAGCATGGCGAGGTCGATTTCCGCGGTGTACACGCCCTCCTCCCCGCCCGCCTCGAGGACGCAGGTGTCCCGCGAGCCGGGGAAGGTGCGGAAATAAGCCACCCCGTCGAAGACCGAGGAATGCCCGTTGCAGTCCGGGGTGCCCTCGGGGTAGTTGCAGGTCGCGATCGCCGTCATGTTCTCGTACGCACGCCCGCGCAGCTGGGAGAGGCGGTTCTGCTCCATCGGGCAGGCGTTCGGCACGAGGATCACTTCGGCCCCCCGGAGCATGAGGATCCGCGCGGACTCGGGGAATTCCCGGTCATAGCAGATCATCGCGCCGACCGTGACGGGCCCTTCGGCGGTGTCGAGCGGGACGACGGGAAAGTCCTCGCCGGGCGTGAGGTATTTCTCCGGTCCGAACGCACAGGTGTGGACCTTCGAATAGCGCAGGACGGGGACGCCGTGCCGGTCGAAGAGGATCAGGGTGTTCCGCGGCGCGGGATCGTGGGCCTCGAGGAGCGTGACGCCGACGGCCATGTCAAGCGCGGCGGCGGTGTCGGCGAGAGTGCGGACGTATTCCGAGTCGGCGGGGATCGCTTCGCTGAGCCAGTCCGCCGGATCGCGCCCGTAGAGATCGTAGCCCATCGAATACATCTCGGGCAGCAGGGCGATGTCCGCGCCTTGTTTTTTGGCCTCCCGGCAAGCGGCGACGGCTTTTTCGAGGTTCTTTGAGAGCTCGCCCGTAGGCAGAAGCTGGAGAAGGGAGATTTTCATAGAATTAAGAATTAAGAATTAAGAATGAAGAATGAAGAATGGCTGAGGCCGAACGATTTCTGCGATAGGAAGGGCGGGGGAGACCGGATTTCCTCGCGGAAGAGCGCTGGATGCGCGGTTCAGCCTGTACCCATAGCCCAAAAGTTTTGGAAGAGGGGGCACGGGGGAGGGACTTTTTCCAAAAAGTCCCTCCCCCGTTTGTCATCATATTACAGCACCACTCGCGGCACGCGCTTGGAGACCTTGCAGACGACCTCGTAGTTGATCGTTCCGGCGAGGCGGGCGAGGGTGTCGGTCATGAGGCCGTCGTCGCCGCCGAAGAGGGTCACGGGATCGCCGACGCGGACGGGACATTCCTCGCCCTCGTCCGGGGTGACGTCGACCATGAACTGGTCCATGCAGATCCGTCCGATCTGGCGGTACATGCGGTCCCCGATGCGGACGCAGCATCCGGCGTACGCGCGCTCAAAGCCGTCCGCGTAGCCCGCGGCGACGGTGGCGACGGTCATGGGCCTGTCCGCCTCGAAGGTCGCGCCGTAGCTGACGCGGTCGCCGGGGACGATGGTGTGCAGGTGGGTGACGGTCGAGACGAGCTGCATCGCGGGACGGAAGCGCGCGTCGATCGACCCGTTCGGCATGAGGCCGTAGATGATGACGCCCGCCCGGACCGCGTCGAAATACGCCTCCGGGAGGCAGAGCGCCGCCGCGGAGTTCGCGCAGTGCCGCAGGCCCGTGTGGATCCCGCGCTCCTCGAGGGCCGCGAGGGCCGCCTTGTAACGCGAGAGCTGCATGCCCGTGTACCCGCCGAAGATCTCGTACCCCGGTACGGGATGCCCGTCCATGAGCTCGTCGTCCGCGCAGGAGAAGTGCGTGAAAATACCGCAGATCGCGAGGTTCGGGTCCGCCGAGACAAGCCCGATCTCCGAGACGGTCGTCGGGAGGCGAAGCTCGTCCGCCGCGAAGCCGACGCGGTTCATGCCCGTGTCGAGCTTGATGTGGATCTTGAGGCGGGCGGGCTCCTCATGCGCGCGGCGGCTCCGGCGGTTGTAGTCCGAGACCTCGGAGGAGAGCTCTTCGGCGTCCTCGAGGGAGACGACGGCGCAGGTGATGTCCTGCTCGATCATCTCGCCGACGTTTTCCGGCATGATGTGTCCGAGAATGAGGATCTCGGGATGGCGTCCGTTGCGGTGCTCGATCTCGCGCAGCTCGACGGCCTCGTCCTCCGAGGAGACGGCGAAGAAGCCGCAGCCCGCGCTCCCGAGGGTGCCCGCGACCGCCGCGATGCCGTGACCGTAGCCGTCCGCTTTGACGACGCAGATCACGCGGGGCTTGGCGGCGCCGATGCGTTCGGCGTTGTCGCGGACGGTCGCCTCGACGGCGAGGAAATTCTGACGCAGCGCGTCGCGGGAGATAAAGGCGGTGTTTTTGTGTTTCATAGTGCAGCCTTCGATGGAAATGATGAATTACGAATTGTGATTGAATGGGACGATTATTCCGCGTATTCCCAGGAGGAGAGGACGATCTCGCGGGGGACGCCGGCGAAATCGGGGGATGTGACGCGGAGGGGGACGCCGTCGGGGGAGAGGGCGAGGATGCAGCCGGAGGCCGCGATGAGGGTCTCTTCCCCGTCCGGGGAGCGGGCGAGGGCCGGGGTGAGAAGATCGTTTTCCGGTGTGCCGTTCAGCCCGCAGAGGACGGCGAGGGGCGAAAGGAGGGCCTCTGCAGCCGCGGGATCGACGGGGATCGGATCATCCGGCACGGACGCGCCCTCCACCCGCGGTGCGTCGGTGAAGAGCGAGCAGGCGGGGACCGAGGGATCCGCTTCGATCCGCACGCCCGCCGAGCGCTCGGGGGAGGTCACGGTCAGGGTGAAGTGATCCCCGGTCTTGACGCCCGCGCAGACGACCGGGGAGCCGCCCTCGAAGGCAGGCGGGAACACGGCGGTGAACGTCGCGTCGGAGGCATATACCCGCTCGGGAATCGCGCCCCCCGGCTGCCGTTCACAGCCCGGAAACAGCGCGCAGAGACAGGAGGCGAGGAGGCCGCAGAGGACCGCTCCCGCCGCCGGTCTGCGGGACTTCAAAAAATCCGGATGAAAAATCATGGCAATCCGCTCCGGTGGGAAACGTTTTGCCATAATCTATGCGGGGGAAGCGGGGAATAGAAGAAGGAAGAAGCAGCTGCAGGAAGCAAGAAGCGGGGCAAACCGCGGAGCGGTTTCTTCCGCACTTCTTACCTCTTCCTTCTTACTTATTCCTTCTTATTCCTTCGTTATCTTCTGACCGTCGTCACGACCGTTCCCTTGGAGTTGTAGAACTTCATGACCTTGAGCATCTTGTTGGTGGCCTCGAAGAAGGTGACGGTCGTCTTGCCGTCGCGCTCGAGGCGGGCGAAATAGGAGTCCGGGGATTTGGAATCGCCGCGGAAGTCCTTGACCTCATCGGCCTGGGACCACTTGTCCTTGTACTCTTCGTTCGCCGGGGCGATGAGGGAGTAGGCGGAGATGAGCTCCTCGGAGACGACCTTCGGCTTGGAACCGATGCCCTCGTTCAGTTCGGAAATCACGAGCTTCGCGTTGAGGCATTCGTATTTCCGGTCCTCCTTCACCAGCTTCCACGAGAAGAAGACGAGGATGATGAAGAGCAGGAAGAAGAGGAAGCCCCACATCGCGCCGCCGCCCTTGGTCGCGACCACGACGGTGACGACCGCGATGATGTAGATGAGGTAGACGGCGAGGAGGAGGATGCGCTTGCGGAGGTTGGTTCCCTCCGCCTTTTTCGTGACGGTATACTCCGCGTAGTTGACCGAATCTTCTGCCATGATAAAACTCCTTTCGGTGTTGGATGGATGAGGTGGGACGGACTATGAATTCATCATTCGTAATTCATAATTCGCAATTTATTACGTCAGCCCGCCGTCGTTCTTCTTGATGTCCTCCTCGTGCACGTGCAGGGTGCCGGAGAGGAAGAGGCGGGCGCGTTCGGGGGCGTCCTTCGCGTTGCCCCAGGGCTCGTTCTCGTAGCGGTAGTCGAATTTCTTGCAGAACCAGCTCACATCGCTCCGCAGCTCGTCGAAATACGCCGTCTCGATCGCGTGGACAGCCTCGTAGAACTCCGCGAAGTCCTTCTTCGAGAGGCGGTCCTTCGCCGCGCGGATGAAGCGTCCGTAGTGCGGGAGGCAGAAGTACGGCGCCTTCTTCACCTTGTCGTGGAACGCCGAGTCGCTCTGCCAGAGAAGCGCGGCGGTCTCGATCATGCGGGAGAAATTGTATTCGATCCGGTCGCAGATGTAGCAGGAGTGCTCGAGACGGTCGAGACGCTTGGCGGCGACGTCGCCCGTCTTGCCGATGAACATGCCCATGTTGCCGTCGAGGTCCTTCGCGATCTGGTCGAGATGGCTCTCCAGCATGAGCGCGAGGGGCAGACGCTTCGGGCGGGAGAACATCATGCCGAGGTGCTCGTCGCAGAAGCCCAGCTCGTTCGTTTTCAGACGGACATCAGGCTCCATCATGGACGCGCCGAGGATCAAATCGAGCTCGTTCGCCTCGAGGCGGTTGTACATGAGGCAGAAGGGACAGATATGACTGTCTTCTTCCTGCACCCGCTCGAACGCCTCGTTGACGGGGATGGTGTAAATCTGTTCCATGTACGGTCTCCTTTTCTGGTTCGATAGCTTATTATAGCATACTCGGGGCGCGTTTGCCACCCCTTTTGCGAAATTTGCGGAATCGGATCGGCGGGATCATGTCTCCCCGTCCCGCGCACGCCGGACGGCCTCGCGGATCTCGTCGGTCGAGTAGCCGAGGCGCATGAGGGCGGCGGCGGCCTTTTTCCGCGCGGCGGAATCGGGGGAGAGGACCCCCGGACAGCGGCGGCGGATCAGAAAGTCGAGCGCGTCCGCCAGCTCGTCAGGGGAGAGGGTGTCGAGGGCCTCGCGGGCGGTGTCCCGGTCGAAGCCCCGGGCGAGGAGCATCTCGAGGATGCGGCGGCGTCCGTAGCGCTTCGAGGCGAGGAGGGATCCGGCATAGCGCGCGGCGGCGGTCCGGTCGTCGAGGTAGCCGCGGCTGCGGAGGCGGCGGACGGTATCGTCGACGGCGGCGGGGGAGAAGCCCTTCGCGGAGAGCTTGCGGCGGAGCGCGCCTTCGCTCGAATCGGCGGCGGAGAGGACGCGGGCGGCATAGCGGAGCGCGGCGGTGCGTTCGGCGGCCTCCTCGAGGAGGGTGAACATCCGCTCGTCGAGGGGGGAGCCCTCGGGGAGGGTCAGCCCCGCCGCGGGATCATACCCGAGCGCGCGGTTGAAGGCTTCCCACTCCCGCGGGGAGAGGACGAAGATCTGCCCCCGCCCCCGGGAGTTTTTCGACCCTTCCGGCTCGTTCGGCCTGTTCAATTCGTTCAGCTCGGTCGGCTCCTCCGGCGCAGCCGTCAGCGCAACGGAGGAAGAGGTGATTTGAATGGATTTGAGATACATAAGAAAATGATGAATGAGGAATTCTGCGCGCTTACGCTTGCGGATTTTGGATCTTGCAGATCCATCGCTTTTTTCGCCTGCGCGGCTGGCGGACAAGAGGCCTCCGGAGCCGGCCTCTTGTCAATCACCGCTCCCAGAGGAGAGGAGGAGT
>CACZSA010000209.1 GCA_902783705.1 uncultured Ruminococcus sp. | reverse complement strand
GCGTGCGGATGCTGCGCCGCCGTGATCGAGTTCATCATGATCGAGAGGTCGCCGCCCGTCGGGTTCTTCATACCGACCGGGATCTCCAGCCCGGACGCCGTCAGACGGTGCTGCTGATCCTCCACACTCCGCGCGCCGACCGCCACATAGGACAGCAGATCGGAGAGATAGCGGTGATTCTCCGGGTAGAGCATTTCGTCCGCGGTGGAGAGTCCGGTTTCCGCAAGCACCCGCATATGGATCTCCCGGATCGAGACGATGCCTTTCAGCAGATCCGATTCCTTCTCCGGATCCGGCTGATGGAGAAGGCCCTTGTAGCCGTCGCCCATCGTGCGGGGCTTGTTCGTGTAGACGCGCGGGACGAGGATGAGCTTGTCCGCGACCTTCTCCTGCACCGCGGCAAGGCGGGTTGCGTAGTCGAGCATCGAATCCTCGGAGTCCGCGGAGCACGGGCCGATCACGAGGATGAACTTGTCGCTCTCGCCGGAGAACACCGCTTTGAGCGCGATGTCACGGGCGTGCTTCTTGTGCTCGAGGGCGAGGGAGAGCGGGTACATCTCCTTGATCTCCATCGGGATGGGCAGCTTGCGCTTGAAATTCATATTCATGGCAGAGTATCCTTTCGATCTTGTTTTTCAGATTCTTTCGGAATTCAGACTTTTTTGTTGAACAGCGCGCGCCGTTCGGTCGAGATGCGCATCATTTCCTTCATTTTATCGACGTTCTCGTCGGCGAGATAGGTCCGCATCCGGTTCAGCTCCCCGGAAAACGCGTCGATCTCCGCGACGAGTTTTTTCTTGTTGAGCAGGAAGAGCTCGCTCCACATGTCCTCGTTGATCCGCGCGATCCGGGTGAGATCGCGGAAGGAGTCGCCCGTGTAGTCCACGAGGTGCGGCTCGGTGTTCGAGGTCATCAGCGCAACGGCGATGCAGTGCGTGAGCTGGGAGAGGAACGCGATCATCTCGTCGTGCTTTTCGGGAGAGAGCTCGCTCACCCGCGCGAATCCGAGCGTTTCCCCGAGGGAGCGGCAGAGCGCGACGGCCTCCGGCGTGTTGCGCTCCGTGGGCGTCACGATGTAGTTTGCCCCGCGGAAGATCCCGTCGTCGCTGTTCTCCACGCCGTAGACCTCCCGGCCCGCCATCGGATGCGCCGCGATGAATTCGACGCCGTCCGGCAGCATGGACTGGATCTGTCCGACGACCGTGCATTTCACGCCCGTGACGTCGGTGATGATCGTCCCGGGGGGGATCAGGTGTCCGTGCTCCTCGATCCACTCCACGAAGATGTGCGGATAGAGCGCGAAGACGATGAGGTCCGCGTCCCGGATCCAGTTCTCGCGGATCTCCGTCGAGGCGTCCGTGACGATCCCCTCGGCGAGCGCGAAGTCGACCGAGGACGGCTCGCGGGTGATCGAGCGGACCTCGTACCCCTGCTTCGTGAGGGCGCGCGCGTAGCTGCCTCCCATCAGACCGAGGCCGACAATGAGGATTTTGGTGTCAATCGGTAATTTCATGATTCCCTCGTTTCCACTCCGACGCCGAGCGACCGGAGAACATCATAATATTCGGGCCAGCTTTTCCGGACCGCCTCCGCCCCGTCGAGCTCGCCCCCGGTCTGTGACAGCAGGATCGAGCAGGCCATCGCGACGCGGTGATCGTTCCAGCTCTCCACAGGGACCGTCGGTCTCTGCGGCACGGCGGGGAAGACCTCGATCCGGTCCTCGGCGACCTCTGCGCGGATACCGAACTTCGCAAGCTCCGACGCCATCGCCGCGCCGCGGTCGCTCTCCTTGATCCGGAGCCGCGCGGTCCCCGTCAGGGTCACGCCGCGGAGCATACCGCCGAGCGCCATGAGCACGGGGCCGAGATCGGGCGTATCCGTGATGTCGATTTCCGCGTGTCCGGCGGCGAGCTTCTGGTAGTCCTCGCGGTACGCGGCATCCCCCTGCGCGCTGTCGGCACGAAGCCCGGTGACGGTGACGTCTCCGCCTATGAAGTTGAACGCGTCCGGAAGGGCGGCGTTTGAGTAATCGCCCTCGACCTTCCCGTCGGTGAGCCGATAGGTCTGATCTCCCGGAATCCGGAAGACGATCCCGCCGTCCGGGGTGGTCCCTCTCTCCAACCGGATGCCCGCGGCAGACAGCGTCTCCGCCGTGACGTCGATGTACGGCAGGCTGACGACGGGCGGCGTGATGACGAGCGTGCTGTCCTCCGCGAGGCAGGGGAGCGCGAAGAGGAGCCCCGTCACGAACTGACTCGACACGTCGCCGCGGACCCGGAATTTTCCCGCACGGAGCGGACCGCGGACCCGGATGCCCTCCGGTGTGTGTATGAGTGTCAGCTCCTGCTCCCGGCAGAGATCCTCATACACGCCGAGCGGCCGTTCCATGAGCCGCATCGAACCGGTGAAGCAGGATTCCCGATCCCGCAGAAGCGCGAGCGGCAGGAAAAAACGCAGGGTGCTCCCGCTCTCCCGGCAGGGAAAGACGTCCGCGCTCTCCCCGCCCGGCGTGATCCGGACCGCGTCACCGACCTCCTCGACCGAAGCACCCAGAGCGCGCGCGCAGTCGAGAGTCGCGCGGACATCCTCGCTCATCGAGAGCGGACTGACCGTCACGGGCACCGTCCCGAGGGAGGCGGCGATGAGGAGTCTGTGCGCGGCGGTTTTCGAGGGCGGCGCCTGAACGGTTCCGGACGCCCTCGAAGGGTTGAAAATTGCCCTCATTTTCTTCCTCCGTTGTCCGCGAGGACCTCGTCGAGGAGAACATCCATCGCGTCGAGATATCCGTCAAATCCCCGACCCATGATCGTTCTCACTGCGGCGAGCCGGACGTAGCTCACCTGACGGAAGTCCTCGCGCTCCGAGACGTCCGAGATGTGGACCTCGACCGCGGGGATCCCGACGGCCTTCAGCGCATCGAGCAGGGCGACGCTCGTGTGCGTGTACGCCGCCGGATTGAGGATGATCCCGTCGTAAATTCCGTATGCGCGCTGGATCTTTGTCACAAGAACGGCCTCGCTGTTCGACTGGCAGACCGTGACGAACGCGCCGCGCGCTTTTGCGTGTTCCTCGATCCGATCGACCAGGTCGCGGTAGGTCTTCCGTCCGTAAATCTCCGGCTCCCGGATCCCGAGCATGTTGAGGTTCGGGCCGTTCAGCACCAGAATCTTCTTTTTCATTTTCCATCCTCCTTGCGGAACCATCCGCATCCGTACCGCACGGTCAGCAGATCCGCCGCAACGAAGAGCGTCATGGCGTCCACGGCGACCCTTGCGCGGTGCACGACGGCGGGATCGTGGCGTCCCCGTCCTTCGATCACCGTATTCTCCCCGGTGAGGAAATTGACGGTATTCTGCGGCTTTGCGATGGTCGGGGTGGGCTTGATGGCTGTGCGGAAGAGAACGGGCGCGCCGTTTGTGATGCCGCCGTTCACGCCGCCGTTGTTGTTTGACGCAAACGAAACGGTCCCGTCCGGCGCGTACGCGGGGGAATCGTTCGCCTCGCTGCCGAGCATGTCGGAGATCGCGAAACCCGCGCCGAACTCCACGCCCTTGAGTGCGGGGATCGAGAAGAGCGCATGGGCAAGCTCGCTCTCCACGCTGTCGAACCAGGGTTCCCCGAGCCCGGCGGGCAGGCCCGTGACGACGGTTTCAAGCACGCCGCCGACGCTGTCCCCGTCCGCCCGCGCCGCTTCGATCGCGGACCGCATCGCCTCCGCTGCCACGGGATCAAGGACGGGGAAAGACGAGTCTGCGAGAGCAGCAATGTCTTCTTCCAGATCACCGAACGGCCTGTCCGGGATCCCGGCGAGGCGGGCGATATGCGTACCGACGCGGATGCCCTTCGACATGAGCGCACAGCGCAGGATTGCCCCCGCCGCCGCGAGAGGAGCCGTCAGCCGCCCGGAGAAATGTCCGCCGCCTCGGTAATCCTCGAAGCCTTCGTATTTGATGTGCGCCGTGAGATCGGCATGACCCGGACGCGCGGGACCGCAGGTGTAATCGCCGCTCTTGGTGTCCGCGTTCGGGATGACGATCGTAAGGGGGGTTCCGGTGGTGTGCCCGCCCCAAACGCCGCTCGCGAGGACGAATTCATCCGTCTCCCGCCGCGATGTGGAGATCGCCCCCGCCGGACGCCGCAGATCGAGCTCATGCCGGATGGCATCCTCGTCGACCGGGAGCCCGGGGCAGAGACCGTCGAGCACAACGCCCGTCATCGGTCCATGGCTCTCGCCGAAGAGGGTGAGCGTGAGCGCGGACCCGAATGTGTTCTTCATCGCGTACCTCCGTAAACTGTCCCGAAACGCTCCATGAGCGCGGATATCGGGGTCTTTTCCACGCGAACCTCGCCGATCGCGTCGACGAATACCGCGTCAATGCCGTCCGCGGCGGCCTTCTTGTCGTGCGTCAGGGCCGACGCGATGGCTTCGGGGGTGCCGTGGTATTCCGTCGGGAGCCCGAGTTTTTCGAGAACCGCCCGCATCCTCCCGCGCGGCGTCTCCGCCATCATCGGGAGCATCCCGAGCGCGACGCATTCGCCGTGCAGGAGACGGGGGGATTCCGCGCTCTCGATCGCGTGACCGAGGGTGTGTCCGAAATTGAGGATCTTCCGCAGTCCGCCCTCGCGCTCGTCCGCCTCGACGACGGCTTTCTTGATGCGAAGGGACCGCTCGATGATCTCCGGCAGGCAGGCGAGCGGATCGTCCGCCTCCTCGATCAGCCGGAACAGCGCCGCGTCCGAGGTCGCCGCCATCTTCACGGCCTCCGCGAGCCCGTTCGCGATCTGCCGCGGGGGAAGGGTCGCGAGGGCCTCCGGATCGGCGAGGACGCGCTTCGGCTGCCAGAACGCCCCGACGATGTTCTTGTATCCGTGGAAATCCACCGCGGTTTTGCCCCCGATGGAGGAGTCGACCTGCGAGAGGACCGTCGTCGGGATGTTGTAGAAATCGATCCCGCGCATATAGGTTGCCGCCGCGAAGCCCGCGAGATCGCCGCAGACCCCGCCGCCGACCGCCGCGACGCAGTCATGCCGGGTGAAGCCCCGCTCCGTCATCGCGTCGAGCAGGGTCATATAGGTGTCAAAATTCTTCGAGCCCTCGCCCTCCCGGATCGTCACGACGCACGGCTCGAGCGAGGCATCCGCCAGCGTTTGCGCATAGTCCGCCGGAACGCCCGTGTCGGTGACGATGAGGACGCGGCGGTCGAGATCGAGAAGCTCGCCGGCATGCCCGAGGATGCCCGCTTCGAGGAAAATGTCATAGGAGCGCTCGCCGAGCTCCACGCGAAGGGATTTCATCGCTCCTCCTCCTTTCCCCGCCGTGCGGGATAAGTCCCGACGAGCTTGAGCCGTTCGCAGACCGCGCCGAGCTCGCGCATCATGGCCTCGCCGTTCTCCGAGCGGATGTTGCCCTCGCCCTCGACGTAGAAATAGTAGTTCCACGGCAGGGTCTTGAGCGGCCGCGAGTGCAGCCCGCGCATGTTGTAGCCCCGCCGCCCGATGATGTTCACCGCTTCGGCGAGGGATCCGGCTTCGTTCTTCACGGAGAAGACGAGGAAGAAGTTGTCGTCATCGCGTCCCGGCGCGTCGTTCGGCGTGCGGGAGAGAACCGCGAAGCGCGTGGTGTTGAGCCCGCTTTCGTTGATGTGCGGGACGAGGACGTTCAGCCCGTAGAGCGCCGCCGCCCGCTCCGTTCCGATTGCCGCGACCGTGGGATCACCGCTCTCTGCGACCGCCTGCGCCGCCATTGCGGTGTTCGCCGCCTCGCGCGTCTCGAATCCGTGGAAACGGAGGAACGCCGCGCACTGGGCAAGCGCCTGCGGATGGCTCACGACGGTTCTGATCTCCTCGACGGTGACGCCCGGGAGGGTCAGCAGATTCTGCGTCACGGCGAGATCGAGCATGCTGTTGATATAGAGGGAACCCGAGAAGATCAGGTCGCACACGATCCCGACCTCTCCGGCGAAGCTGTTCTCGACCGGGAGGACCGCGTAATCACATTCTCCCGCCTCCGCCGCCCGGTACGCCGCCGCGAAATCCGGAAAGGGGACCGGGGATCCGCCGGGGAAGAGCTCTGCCGCCGCCTCCTCCGCAAACGCCCCGGGGATCCCGGAGAACGCCGCGCGGACGCCTTCGATCAGCTTTCGCTGGTAGGCGCGGGAGACCGCCATGGTGTTCCGCTGGAAGGTCACGTAATACGCCTGCAGCTCCGGATCCTCCACGAATGCGCTGTTTTTCCGGATCAGCTCCTCCTCGCGGACGGGATCGTAGATCGGAAGGCCGCGCTCCTTTTTATAGGCGGCGACGCGTCGGACGGCTTCCATCCGGCGGACAAAGGCTCCGGCGATCTCACGGTCGCATTCGTTGATGGTTCGGCGGGCTTCATCGAGATCGTTCATGACAAACTCCTTCGTTGGATTTCAACAAAAAACGCAGAAGACGGATTTACGGCCTTCTGCGCGCGTATCGAAAAATAGAACCGCAGAAGACCTCTCCGGCGTTCTGCGGCGCATTGTATGTACGGTTACAGTGCGATCCGAGACTGCCGGTCCGTGGAGAGTCCGTAATAATAAAATCGCACGGTATAATAGAGACGATTTTTCATGACGCTCTCCTTTCCGGATTTCTCGTTCGCTTTATTACAGTATAGCACAAAAGCGGATTTCTGTCAACGATGCTTCACCGATCTACGCGAAAATCGGAAATTTTTCCGGTCAAGGCACTCCTCGCGGACGGTTTTTCGGAGAATTTCACAAATTACGCTCCTTTCTCCGCGACTCCGCTTTGTTTTCCCCGTGCAAGCAGGAGAAGAACGGAGAGGAGCAGATTTGCCGAGAGCATCGCGACGACGGTGACGGGCCAGCGTCCGCCGATGTTGAAGCCGTAGAAATCGGGCCAACCTTCGCGGAAGACGACCTCATAGATGTAGACGAGGCCGTAGAGCACGGCGGGGACGATCCCGAGCGGCGCGGTCTTCACGGAGAGCGGACCGTCCATCTCGAGAAAGATGAACGCCGCGATCGAGAGGACCGGATTCACGAGGTGGAACCAGAAGTTCGCCCCGGTGAACATGGTGCCGTAGCCGAAGAGGGGGCCGAGAAAGCACAGCACCGTCATCATCGTGAGCGTGAGCATCGACGTGGCGAGGAACCGCGCGAGGATCAGCGGACGCGGGATCGCATAATCGCCTTCCCGGATCGCACGGACGGCGACCGCAATAGAGGGGATGGCAGCGAGCGCGCCTGCGATGTTCGAGAGCGTGGTGAAGTAGCGGAATACTTCGAAGTGGACCGGTTCGTCCGGACGCTCGACGAAGAAGAGCAGGGCGGAGAGGGGGATAACGGTGAACACGATCAGGCAGAACTGAACGGCGATGTTCAGGGCTGCCCGGCGTCGTTCGTGCTTCATGGGAACCTCCGTTTATTTCGCGTACAGGGATCCGACGATCCGGTTGAAAAGCGAAGCGGGCAGGATCCGCGCGAGCACGACGACCGCCTTGTACGCCGCGCCGATCGTTGAGACCGGAGGAACGGATGAGCGGAGCGCCTGACGCGCAATGTACGACCCGGCCTTCGCGGGATCCATTCCGGTCTGCTCGTCGTGTTCCATCTTCGAGACGGAGCGGGAGATGCGTCCCCCGTAGACGTCGTCTCCGACAGCCGATTTTGCGCGCGCGGCGGTGAAGCCCGTTCGGATGTCGCCCGGCTGGATCGCCGTGACGTGAATGCCGAAGGGCCGGACCTCGTTCGCGAGCGCGGCGGAATAGGCGTTGATCGCGGCCTTCGAGGCGGAATAATACGCCTGAAACGGGATCGCGACGGGCGCGGCGACCGAGGAGATATTGACGATCATCCCGCCGCCCGCCTTCCGCATCGGTCCGAGGACGGCCTTCGTCACGTTCGCCATGCCGAAGAAATTGACCTCGAACTGCCGTTTCGCGTCGGCGGATTCGGTGAATTCGATCGCGCCGGAGATGCCGGAGCCCGCG
>CACZSA010000208.1 GCA_902783705.1 uncultured Ruminococcus sp. | reverse complement strand
TTGTCACCAATTCTCTGCCTGCGCCACCCGGTTTGGGGAGATTGCCACGTCAGGCGTCTCAGGACGCCTTCCTCGCAATGACAATGTCTTGTCTGAAAGGATATGAAAACCGGAACCCGGTTTCAAATACAAGAAAGGGCTGTCGCATTTTCTCCATTTCTGAAGTTCATGCGACAGGCCCCTTTCATTTATGCGTGATTCTCGTTCGCGTCGCGGCGGCGGAGCTCCACCCGGCGGATCTTGCCGCTGATGGTCTTCGGCAGCTCGTCGACGAACTCGACGATGCGCGGATATTTATAGGGCGCGGTGTGTTCCTTGACGTAGGTCTGGATCTCCTTGACGAGCTCCGGCGTGCCCTCCTTGCCCTTCACGAGCACGACCGTCGCCTTGACGATCTGTCCGCGGATCTCGTCCGGGACCGCAGTGATCGCGCATTCGAGGACATAGGGCAGCTCCATGATGACCGATTCGATCTCGAACGGGCCGATGCGGTAGCCGGAGGACTTGATGACGTCGTCGATCCGTCCGACATACCAGAAGTACCCGTCCTCGTCGCGCCAGGCCGTGTCGCCGGTGTGGTAGAAGCCGTCGTGCCATGCCTCGCGGGTCGCCTCCTCATTGCGGAAGTAGCCCTTGAAGAGGCCGCAGGGGACGCCGTTCGTCGTGCGGATGACGATCTCGCCGGTCTCGCCGACGTCGCAGCTCTTCCCTTCGGGCGTGACGATATCCACGTCGAAGAGCGGGGACGGATGACCCATCGAGCCCGGCTTCGGGGTGTCGCCGACGAAATTGCCGATCACGAGGGTCGTCTCGGTCTGACCGAAGCCCTCCATGAGGGACAGCCCGGTGTATTCCTTGAACTTGTAGAAGACCTCGGGATTGAGCGCCTCGCCCGCGATGGTGGCGTGCTTGAGAGAAGAGAGATCGTAATTCTCGATGCCCGCCTTGATGAAGAAGCGGAACATGGTCGGCGGCGCGCAGAAGGTCGTGATGTTGTAGCGCTTGAAGAGCGGGAGAATGTCGTCCGCGTCGAACTTGTCGAAGTCATACGCGAAGACGCAGCTCTCGCAGAGCCACTGCCCGTAGAGCTTGCCCCAGAGTGCCTTGCCCCAGCCCGTGTCGGAGATCGTGAAGTGGATGCCGTCCGGGTCGGCGTTGTGCCAGTAGCGGGCGGTGATGTAGTGGCCGAGCGCGTACTTGTAGCTGTGGGCCGCGATCTTCGGATAGCCCGTCGTGCCGCTCGTGAAGAGCATGTACATGGTTTCGTCGCCGCACGCGCTCATCCGGCGCTCGAAGGTGTCGGGGAATGCCGTGAACTCGTCGTCGAACGAATGCCAGCCGTCGCGGTGTCCGTTCGCGATGATCTTGATGATGTCCTGCTCGACGAGCTTTTCCGCGTTCTCCGCGTGCATCGCCGTCTGACCGTCCGCCGTGCAGACGACCGCCTTCACGGACGCCGCGTTGTAGCGGTACTCGAAATCGTGCTCGACGAGCATGTGCGTCGCCGGGATCGCCACCGCGCCGAGCTTGTGCAGCGCGATCGACGCGATCCAGAACTGCCAGTGCCGCTTCAGCACGAGCATGACCGTGTCGCCCTGCCGGATGCCGAGGGACTCGAAATAGTTCGCGGCGCGGTTCGAGAGGAGGGAGATGTCGCGGTAGGTAAAGCGCCGTTCGTGCTTCTCGCGGTCGAGGTGCAGGAGCGCGACCTTTTCCGGGGTCTTCGCGGCGATGGCGTCGACCGTGTCGTAGGCGAAGTTGTAGCGGTCGGCGTTCTTGAAGCGGATCTCCTTCAGCCGTCCGTTCTCTTCGATGCAGTCGATGAAGCGCAGCGCCACGGGATCCGGCGGCAGCGGCGAGAGACGGTTTTCGACAGGTTCTTCCTTCACGGGCTCCTCCTGCGGTGCGTCGGGATAGTCATAGGCAGGCGCGCCGTTTGAAATGGTGGTGGCGAGAAAGGTGCAGTCCTCCTCCCACGCGATCATGCCGTGCGGCTTCGAGCTGTCGTAATAGATCGAATCGCCCGGGCCGAGGATCTCGGTGTGTCCGTCGACGGAGACCTTGAGCTTGCCCGTGAGGATATAGTCGTATTCCTGACCGTCATGCTGAGAAAGGCGGATCGGCGCGTCGGCCTCGGCGGGATTGTACGGCGCGCGGACGAGGAAGGGCTCGGCGATCTTGTTCTTGAAAAGCGGGGCGAGGTTGTTGTAGCGGAAACCGCGCCGTCTCGCGATGGGAAGTCCGCCGCCCGCGCGGGTCACGCTGTATTCATGCAGCGTCGGGCTCGATCCGGCGAGCAGATCCGTCGTGTCGATGCCGAGACGCGCCGCGCACTTGTAGATGAAGGTGAAGGAGAAATCGGCCTCCCCCGCCTCGAGCTCCCGGTAGTGCTCGACCGTCACGCCCGTGCAGGACGCCATCTCCTCCTCGCTGATCTCGCAGATCAGGCGGGTCTCCCGGATCCGGTTCGCGACCTCTTTGATGATGCTTTCCATGGGGTTCTCCTTTGATTGACGGGCGACAAAAAATCCGCCCCAAAATCCTTTGAGACGGATAGAATGTATCCGCGGTACCACTCAAATTGCGCTCTCGCGCCTCTCAGCGGACTCATGCAAGTCCCGTGCCTGTTACGCTGCACCTGCGGGGAATCATTACTCACCCGATGGGCTTTCCTTTCCCGACTCAGAAGGGATACATGCCGCTCCGCCCTGCCCGCATTCCACCGCCGCGGACTCTCTGAGAGGACTTTCCGACCGACACGCGTCTTCGTCACAGTCTTTTTCGCTTTCGCTGGATGCATTATAGCACGGCAGCGGAGTTTTGTCAATGGGGTCGGATGAAAAAAACCTGCACCGGATTTCGGGGTGATCCCGTCGGATTTTCGTCGATATTTCCGGTTTTTCGTTCATTCACTCGTTCATTTCATGACCATTTCGCGGTCCTCGGGGAGGGTGAACGGCAGCCGCGCCGGGCGGTCGAGGTACCAGTAGGCGACGGTCGTGTAGTCGTCGTAGCGCGGACCGGTCCAGCCGAGGTTGTCGATCACCATACGGAAGGATTTCGCGAAGTACACGGGATCCTTGACGTGCCAGCGGTAGAGGAGGAAGCGCTGCTGACCGTTGTACTGCGCCGCCCGGTCGTTTCCGTAAATCGCGTACATCCCGGCGTAGAGGCCGGAGAACGGCTCGTAGCGGTTCAGGATGATGTCGTTGCCGAACGCATAGGAGCCGCAGAAATAGTCCTCGGTCCCGGTGTAGTTGAGGGAGGGATAGCGCTCCCCGTCGAGGTACATCTTCGCCTCGCCCTCGACCCAGCAGGTGTTGTTCCCGTTCATCCCGGCGGCGAGCGTCATCCCGACGAAGGTCCCCCGCCCCTCCACGCCGTCGAGCACGACGTAGGAACGGCCCCGCGCGACCGGATGCTCCTGCCGGTAGACGGCATGGAAGTACCCGGCGTTCTCCGGGATCTCCCCCCGCCAGCCGGAGATCATGTAGAAGAGGGTCTCCTCCCGTCCGCCGCGGTTCTCGAGCGTGATCCGGCAGTGCGAGCGGAACGGCATCTCAAAATACGAATTGAGGCCGCGGCCGGGGGCGACGAGGACGAGAGCGGAGTTGAGGATCGAATAGTGTCCCTCCGTCGTCTCGAAATTCTCGTCGTAGGCCGAGCCGAAGAACGCGGAGATCGGCGCCTCGACCGACGGGGAATCCGCGCCGTCCCAATAGATCCGCAGGATGAACGAATGCCCGACATACCCGGTGAACCAGATGTGGGTGATCATCCCGGGGCCGTCCGTATCGACGAGCGTCCGGGTCTCGCCGGGCCGGATCCCGACGCAGGGGTTCAGCTTCTCGCAGTCGCCGCCGCGGGTTCCGCCGTTCCTTGTCCCCGTCGGATTCTCCGCGGAGAACGCGAAGGACTCTCTTTTTTCAATGGCATAAAGGCTCATGGCTGCCTCCGATGGCGCAGATTCCGGGAATGCCCGGTTTTCCTCCATTATACACGTTTTTTCCATCCGATGCAACCGGATCGGCAAAAAAAGCGGGGATCGCCGTCATCCTTTGTAAATTCTGCCGATATTTCTTGCAATCGCGCCGGATTTATGCTATACTGGTTCCGGAAAACTCTATCTTTTCAGGAAAGGGACACGCAACATGAACAATCCCACCTATATCGGACGGACATACCGGAAGTTCGAGAGCGCCCTGAACCTCTATGCCGACCGGATCGTGAAGACCGTCGGACATGCGGACGGCGTCCTCGGCTTTGAGACGATGGATCACCTCCGCCTGCCCCCCGCCGCCGCGGACATGACGCCCGTGGAGAACGGGAAGGTCTGGGGCTGCGAGTACGGCAACCTCTGGCTCCGCACGACCGTGACCGTGCCGGAATGCGCCGACGGGCAGATCCTCTGCGCCATCCCGGACGCCGACGCCGTCGAGATCCTCTGCTACCGGAACAACGTACCCGCCGGAATCATCAATTCGAAGAACAACTTCATCGGCGGCATGCACCCCTGCTTCTTCGTCAGCTATGACGCAAAGGCGGGCGAGACCTACGACCTCGCGTTCGAGTGCTACGCCGGGCATACCTGCTTCGGGACCCAGCCCTACGAGCAGTACGGACGGGACGAATCGAAGTCCGACACCTTCACGCACACCTACCGCGGCATCCGCATCGCCGTCATGGACCCCCTCATGCGCGACTTCGTGTTCGACCTCGCGACGGTCCTCCAGATGGTGAAGCTCCCCGGTGAGAATTTCGTCGCGATGAAGGCCCACGAATGCCTGATGAACGCCTTCCCCTATCTCATCGGCGATCCGCTCTCCGCGGACGAGGACGAGATCCGGGAATCCATCGAAGAAATCCGCCGCTGCCTGGCGCCCGCGCTCGAGAAGACCGGCGGCGAGGCGTCCCGCGGGAAGATCGGCGTGATCGGTCACTCCCACATGGACACCGCGTGGCTCTGGCCCGTGTCCGAGACGATCCGCAAGTGCGCCCGGACCTATGCCGAAGCCCTGAACCTCATGGACTTCTATCCCGAGTACACCTTCATCCAGTCCTCCGCCCTGCACCTCGACTGGATGCGTGAATACTACCCCGACATTTTCGAGGGCATCCGCGCGCGCGTCGCCGAGGGACGGTATGAGCCGAACGGCGGCGTCTGGGTCGAGTGCGACTGCAACATCACGGGCGGCGAGGCGATGGTCCGCCAGTTCCTCTACGGTCAGCGGTTCACCGAAAAGTACCTGAACTACCGCTCCGACTCCTTCTGGCTCCCGGACACCTTCGGCTACAACGGCGCGATCCCGCAGATCATGCAGGGCTGCGGCGTGAAGTATTTCTACACCACCAAGATGAGCTGGAACGACTGCAACCAGTTCCCCGCCGACACCTTCGTATGGCGCGGCATCGACGGGACCGCGGTCATCACGCACCTCAACCGCATGCACCTCATCCCGGACGTCTCGACCCTCACGGGCTGCGTCGGCGAGATCCGCGACAAGAAATCGAACAATCAGCGGCTCGTGGCGTACGGCTACGGCGACGGCGGCGGAGGACCGACCTACGGGATGCTCGAATTCCTGAAACGCGCGAAGGATCTGCCGGGCATGCCCGAGATCAAGCCGACGACCGCAAGCGCGTTCATGCACTCCCTCGAGGAACGCCGGGACAAGCTGCCGACCTACGACGGCGAGCTCTACCTCGAATTCCACCGCGGCACGCTCACGCAGATGCACATGGTCAAGAAGTTCAACCGCAAGACGGAGATCGCGCTCTATGAAATGGAGCTGGCGAACGTCCTCGCGGGCAAGCCCACCGCCGCGGATCACGACGCGCTCTACAAGATCCTGCTCAAGAATCAGTTCCACGACATCCTCCCCGGCACCTGCATCCCGCGCGTGTACGAGGTCTATGAAGAGGAAATGACCGAGGCGAACCGCGCCATCGCGCAGAACACCGACGGCTTCCTCGACACGCTCTCCGAAGACGCCCCGGACACCGTCTCCGTCTTCAACCCGCTCGCGTTCGAGACAGAAGCCGCCGTCGAGATGAAGGGCGAGCATGCCTTCGAGAATAAGGTCACCCAGACCTACGTGAATCCGCAAGGCGAGGCCGTGACCGTCTTCCGCGAACTCCTCCCCGCCCTCTCGTCCGTCACCCTGAAAAAGGCGCCGAAGTCCGAGGCCGCGAGCCGCTTCACCCGCGAGGGCAACGTCCTCACCACGCCTTATTACACCGTCACGTTCGATGAGAACGGGTATATCGCCTCCCTCGTCGACCGTCAGGCGGAGCGCGAGATCGCCAACACATCCGGCGCGCCCCTTGGCACTCTCTGGATCGGCGAGGATATGCCGACCGCCTACGACAACTGGGAGATCGAGGACGACGTCTTCAAAAAGATGAAGGCCGTATCCGCCTATTCCGTCGAGGTCGTCTCCGACGGCGCGGTCGAATACCGCATCCGCGCAAGGTACAGTCTCGGGCGCAAGTCCTCGGCGATCCTCGACACTGTTTTTTGGGCGGGCTCCCGTCAGATCGACTACGAGCTCACCGTCAACTGGCACGAGCGTCATCAGCTCCTGAAAGCGGGCTTCGACGTCGCGATCCGCTCGGCGTTCATGAAGAACGAGATCCAGTTCGGCCACGTCGACCGTCCGACCACCCGCAACACCACGCTCGAGAGCGCGAAGTTCGAGGTCTGCAACCACAAGTGGACCGACCTCTCCGAGACCAATTACGGCGTCGCGATCCTCAACGACTGCAAGTACGGCATCTCCTGCGAGCAGAGCGATATCCGCCTGACCCTGCACAAGGGCGGCTGCCGTCCCGACCCGTTCACCGACAACGGCGTGCATACGATGAAGTACGCGCTCCTGCCGCACGTCGGACCGTTCAACGCCCTCTCCGTCGTCCGTCCGGCATACGCCTTCAACCTCGATCCCATCGTGCTGGACGGCAAGGCGCTCTCCGTCCCCGCGCTTTTCTCCCTCGACCGTCCGAACATCCTCGCGGAAGCCGTCAAGAACGCCGAGGACCGGGAGAACGCCTTCGTGATCCGCCTGTACGAAGCGGAGCGCAGCGCGACCAAGTGCACCCTCTTCGTCCCGGACGCCAAGCGCGTGGTCCTCACGAACATGCTCGAAGAGGAGATCGAAGAACTGCCGCTCGAGGACGGGCGCGTGAGGCTTTCGTTCCGTCCGTTCGAGATCAAGACCATTCTTGCGGAGCGATAAAATGACGTATAAAACCGAACTGCACTGCCATTCGAAGGACGCCTCCGGCTGTTCCCACGAATCGGTCGAGGGCATCTGCGAAAAATACCTGAAATACGGCTACACGACGGTCTGCCTCACGAACCACTTCACACCGGAGGGGAATTTCCTCGATCCGGCGGAGTGGGCTGCGAAGGTACGCCGCAAGTACGCTGCCTGGGAGAAGCTGAAGGCCTGCGCAGACGGCCGTCTCACGATCCTCATGGGCCTCGAATTCCGCTTCGTTCAGAACTCGAACGACTATCTGGTCTTCGGGTTCGACGAGGACTGGCTCGTCTCCCACACCGGAGAGATCCTGAAGATGGGCGTGCGCAGGTTCACCGAAATGGCGCGGGCCGACGGGCTCTTCACGATCCAGGCGCACCCGTTCCGCCACGGCATGGTGGTGACGGATGCGAACGCAGTGGACGCGATCGAGATCTACAACGGCCATCCCGGCCACAATTCGAACAACGACATCGCCGAAGCGTGGGCGAGGAAATACGGCAAGATCATGACCGCCGGCACGGATCACCACAACCCCGACCACATGCCGGATGCCGGGATCCGCACGGACTTCCCGATCACGTCGGAAAAGCAGCTGATCGAAACGCTGAAAAGCGGAAACTTCACCCTCATCCGCGGGAATGAAGACGCGATGAACTGAACAAAACCCGCCGCAGGATTCGACCGGAATCCCGCGGCGGGTTTTTGATGTATTCGGCGTCATCCGTCTTTCACTCGTATAACGATCATAGCAGCCATTTTCGTGGGCGTGTGCGGTCTCTCTTCCGGATCGGTCGGGTAAACCGGATATGGCAGACATCATGTGCAGTCTCGGGCAGTATCAGCAGCAGAGCTGCCATTCCGTTAACGGGATTCCATGCGGTACCCGGCACAGAGATTCTCGTCAAATCGTCTGACGCCTTCCGTCGGTTCAAAATCGATCTCCGTTACTGTCACGTATTCGACTATATCGCCGTCTTTCGTCCCTTCCAGACACAGAAGAATCCCCGTTTCCTCGTCGATCGTCATGCGGAATGCATTGATCCCGTGTTTTGATGCCATATACGGGGAGGGCGTTCCTTTCAGCACAGTACAATTTCTTCCGAGATAAACTTCGCCCGTCTTCTCGATTTCCCAATCGTCAAAATCTTTGAGATAGCTGAACGCGATTTCCTGCGGGAA
>CACZSA010000207.1 GCA_902783705.1 uncultured Ruminococcus sp. | reverse complement strand
GAGGCCGTCTTCACGGAATTCGCAAAATCGGGTCAATACGGGCTGATCTTCACCTATCTCTTCGCATTCGACTCCCCGGACGACTGGGCGTACATCGAGCACGTGAAGGAGATCTTTCAGCCGTACGGAACACAGTTTTTCTACGTCGAGCTGATCGCGCCGCAGGAGATCCGGCTTGAGCGGAACAGGACCGAAAACCGCCTCCTTCACAAGCCCTCGAAGCGGGATCTGGAGCATTCCGACCTCCTCCTCCGCCGCACCGACGAGGACAACCGCTGCGTCAGCCTGCCGGGGGAGATCCCGTGGCCGAACTATCTGCGGATCGAGAACGAGCACGTCCCGGCAGAAGAGGCTGCGCGGCGGATCCAGGAGGCGTTCGGGCTGTGAAGAACATCGAAATCATCCTGCTTCGGGACAGACCGGAGCTCGCGGAGGGAGCGGCGCGGTGGTTCCACGAAAAATGGGGGATCCCGGAGGAGGCGTACCGGGAGAGCATCGACGCGTCGCTCACGGGCACGGATCCGATTCCCGCGTGGTTCCTCGCGCTTGACGGAGAGCGGATCGTCGGCGGGCTCGGCGTGATCGAGAACGATTTTCACCCGCGCCGGGACCTTGCCCCGAACGTCTGCGCGGTGTATGTTGAAGAGGACTGCCGCCGCCGGGGGATCGCCGGGCTCCTGCTTGCCCGTGCGGAGGAGGAAATGGCGGCGCGCGGGATCGGAACGCTCTACCTCGTGACGGATCACACCGGCTTTTACGAGCGGTACGGCTGGAAGTACCTCTGCCCTGTCACGAGCGACGGGGAGACGACGCCGTCGCGGATGTACAGGAAGCATACAGAAGAATAAACGGAATGCGCCGCGCGTTTCCTCCGGGAGACACGCGGTTTTTCCGTTTTCCGCGGCATCGCGCCAAAACGCCGAGGATTTTCCCCCTTTTTGCGGAAATTTTTCTCTTTCATCTATTTATTTACGCGCCGCTCTGTGTTATAATATACGATAGAGTATTTTCGACTTCCATCTCCGAAAGGTTCAGATAAACACTATGTGCGGATTTGCAGGATTCACCGGCATCATCGATCAGCGGGAGGCCGTTCTTCACAAAATGGCGGACCGCATCATCCACCGCGGACCCGACTCCGACGGCTATTTCATCGCGGGAGAAAACGACGGCGACGCCATCGCGCTCGGATTCCGCCGCCTCTCGATCATCGACCTCGCGGGCGGTTCCCAGCCGATGTACAGCGACGACGGAACGGTCGCCATCGTCTTCAACGGCGAGATCTACAACTTCATGGAGCTGCGCGACGAGCTCATCGCGAAGGGCTATGTCTTCAAGACCCGCTGCGACACCGAGACCATCCTCCACGGCTACGAGGAATGGGGCGAGGGCGTCACGGAAAAGCTCCGCGGCATGTTCGCCTTCGCGATCTGGGACGCGAAGACCCGCACCCTCTACGGCGCGCGCGATCCCTTCGGCATCAAGCCGTTCTACTACACCTTCACCTCCCGGGGCCACATGATCTTCGGCTCCGAGATCAAATCCTTCCTCGATCATCCGGAGTTCACCCCCCGGGTCAACGAGAACGCGCTCCGGCCGTATCTCACCTTCCAGTATTCCTCGCTCGAGGAGACGTTCTTCAAGGGCGTGTACAAGCTGCCCCCGGCGCACTATTTCACCTTCCGCGACGGAAAAATGACGAAGACCCGCTACTGGGACGTCGATTTCTCGAAGAAGACCTCGCTCTCCTACGACGAGGCCGCGGAGCAGATCGACCGCCGCGTGCACGAATCCGTGGCGGCGCACCGCATCAGCGACGTAAAGGTCGGCTCGTTCCTCTCGGGCGGCGTCGACTCCTCCTACATCACGGCGGTCCTCATGCCGAACGACACCTTCTCGGTCGGCTTCAACTTCGAGAAGTTCGACGAGACGAGCGAGGCCAAGGAGCTCTCCGAACGCCTCGGGGTCGCCAATTACCTCAAGCACATCACGGCGGACGAATGCTTTGACGCGTTCCCGACGATCCAGTATCACATGGACGAGCCGCAGTCGAATCCGTCCTCCGTTCCGCTTTACTTCCTCGCCCAGCTCGCGCGTCAGCATGTGACGGTCGTCCTCTCCGGCGAGGGCGCGGACGAGATCTACGCGGGCTATGAATGGTATGACGAGACGCCGATGATGCGCCGTTATAAGCGTATCCCCGGATTCCTCCGCCGCGGCGCCGCTGCTCTCTCGTCCCATCTGCCCTACTTCAAGGGCCACGATTTCATCATCAAGGGCTCGGGCGTCCCGGAGAACTACTTCATCGGGCAGGCACTGGTCTTCCCGGAGGACGAGGCGGTCTCGATCCTGAATGAAAAATACCGCCGCGGACCCTCGGTGCACGACGTCACCGCGCCGATCTATGAGAAGACGAAGGGCCTCTCGGAGCTCGAGAAGAAGCAGTATCTCGACCTCAACCTCTGGCTCCCGGGCGACATTCTCCTGAAAGCCGACAAGATGAGCATGGCGCATTCCCTCGAGCTCCGCGTTCCCTACCTCGACCGCGAGGTCATGGCGGAGGCGCAGATGCTCCCGGCGTCCTACAAGATCGACGGTCACGACACCAAGGCCGTCCTCCGCACCGCCGCGAACAAGACCCTCCCCGACGCGTGGGCGCACCGCCCGAAGAAGGGCTTCCCGGTCCCGATCCGGCAGTGGTTCATGGAGGACAAGTACTACAACCTCGCCAAAGAGGCGTTCACCTCCGACGCCGCCGCGGAATACTTCGATGCGAACGCGCTCGTGAAGCTCCTCGACGATCACAAGTCCGGGGCGGTCCGCAATCAGCGCAAGATCTGGACGGCGTACACCTTCCTCACCTGGCACAAACAGTTTATGGAATAAAGAACGAGGCACATCATGGAAAAGACCATCACGCCGGTTCTGATCGGAGCCGACCTCAACTGCTACAACCTCGCCCGCGCCTTTCACGAGGCCTACGGCGTGAAATCCTACGCGTTCGGACGGTACGCCGTCTCCGCGACCAAGTATTCGAAGCTCATCGACTTCAAGGCCGTCCCGAAGATGGACGACGACGCCGTGATGCTCGACGAGCTCCACCGCTTCGCCGACGCGCACATCGGGGACCGCATGATCCTCTTCGGCTGCACAGACGACTATGTCTCGATGATCATCCGCAACCGCGAGGAGCTCTCGGATTTCGTCATCCCCTATCCCCCGGCCTCCCTGCTCTCCTCCGTCGCGAAAAAGGCGGAATTCTACGAGACCTGCGACAAGTTCGGCATCCCGCATCCGGACACGGTCGTGCTGACGGAGAAGATCCCGCTCGCCGATTACGCACCCGGGAAGCTCGGATTCTCCTACCCGATCATTGTCAAGCCCTCCTCCTCGGCGGACTACTGGAAGCATGAGTTCGAGGGAATGAAGAAGGTCTATATCGCGAAGACGCCCGAGGAGGCCGAGACGATCGTGAACACGATCTACGGCTCCGGCTATCCCGACAAGATGATCCTGCAGGAATTCATCGCGGGCGGCGACTCGCAGATGCGCGTCCTCACCTGCTTCTCCGACGAACACGGAAAGGTCCGGGCCATGTGCCTCGGTCACACGATGCTCGAGGAGCACACGCCGAAGGGACTCGGCAACCACGCGGCGATCGTGACAGAGCCCGTCTCCTCCCTCCCGCTCACGGAGAAGATCAAGGACATGCTCGAATCCATCGGCTACACGGGTTTCTCGAACTTCGACATCAAGCTCCGCGAGGGCACGAAGGACGACTTCCGCGTTTTTGAAGTGAACCTGAGACAGGGACGGAGCAATTTCTACATGACCGCCGCCGGGCTGAATCTGGCGCGGCTCGCAAACGAGGTCTATGAATCCGAAGGGGACGACTGCGTGCGGGTCGAGAACTCCGTATTCTGGCATCACATTCCGAAAAGCACCGCCTACCGCTATACCGAGGACAAGGAGCTCGTCGCGCGGGCTAAGGCGCTGGCGAAGGAGGGCCGGGAGTCCTCCTCCGTATGGTACCGCCCCGACATGGCGTGGAACCCGATGCGGACGATCTGCGTGCTCGAACAGCTGAGACGACAGAAGAAGAAATTCGCCGTGTACTATCCGAAGAAACCGGACGCAAACCATGCATGACAAAAGAAAGCTGCTCGGCATCATCGGGGGACTCGGTCCCGCGTCGAGCGCGTATTTCTACGAACTCATCACCGAGCACACAAAGGCCGCGCGGGATCAGGACCACATCGACATCATCCTCTCCTCCCGGGCGACCACGCCGGACCGCACGGCGTACATCCTCGGGGAAAGCGAAGACAGCCCTCTCCCCGCGATGATCGCGGACGCCCGATCCCTTGAGGACTACGGCGCGACGGCAATCGTCATCCCTTGCAACACGGCGCACTACTTCATCGACGAGGTGCGCCGGTCCGTGTCGGTGCCCATGCCGTCGATCATCACGGAGACGGTGCGGCATATCGCGCGGCGCGGATTCCGCAGGGCGGCGATCCTCGCGACGGCCGGGACGATCAAGGCGGGCTCCTATGAGCGCGAATTCCGTTCCTTCGGGCTGGAATGCGCCGTGCCGGACGAGGCGGGAACAAAGCGGCTGATGGAGATCATCTACGACGAGGTCAAGAGCGGGACCATCCCGCCGGCCTCGGAGCTCTACGAGGTCGTCGATCCGATGTTCGCCTCGGGCTGCGACTGCGCGGTCCTCGGCTGCACGGAGCTTTCCCTCATCGGGCGGCAGATGCAGGATGACCCGCGCATCGTCGACTCTCTCACTGTGCTCGCCGACTGCGCAATCCGGCTGATGGGACACGAAACCGTCGGGTTCCCGGAATTCTACGGGGAAGGAGGCGCGGACCATGGCGACCCTGCTTGACAGCCTCCTCTCCGCCTATCCCTGCGAGGTGCACGGAGAGACGTCGGGCCGCGTGATCGGGAAGGTCGAATACGATTCCCGCAAGGCGGACGGCGAGACGCTCTTCTTCTGCCTCCCCGGCGCGCGCGCGGACGGACACGACTATGCGCCCGCGGCGTACGAGGCCGGATGCCGGGCGTTCGTCGTCGAACGGATCCTGCCCCTGCCGGAGGATGCCGTCCAGCTCCTCGTGAAGGACGCGCGGGAGGCGCTCGCGTACGATTCGGCGCGGTTCTACGGCGATCCGGCGAAGGAGCTGACCGTCATCGGCGTCACGGGGACCAAGGGCAAGACCACGACGGCCCTGCTCATCTCGGGGATCCTCTGCGCGTGCGGCGTCCCGTGCGCGTATATCGGCACCAACGGCGTCGTCATCGGCGGGGAGCACTTTGAGACAGTGAACTCCACCCCCGAGAGCCGCGAGCTGCACCGGTTCTTCGCGATGATGCGCGACCGCGGCTTCACCCACGTGGCGATGGAGGTCTCCTCACAAGCCCTCGATCACGCCCGTGTGAAAGGGATCCCGTTCGACACGGTCATTTTCACGAATCTGACGGAGGATCACGTGAGCCCGACGGAGCACGCGACCTTCGAGGAATACCGCGACGCCAAGCGAAAGCTCTTCCGGGACTACGGCGCGAAGCACGTGATCGCAAACGCGGACGATCCCTACACGCCGTACATGACGGAGAGCGTCCGGGAGCGCACCGTGACCTACGGCATCGACACCCCGGCGGACTACACGGCGTCCTCGATCGAGCGATACCGGGATGAGACCTGCCTCGGCGTCGAATTTGAGATGACGGCGCACGGGAAAAAGACGCATGTCCGGCTCCGCCAGCCGGGACGGTTCAGCGCGTACAACGGCCTCGCGGCGATCGCGGCGGCGGAATGCGCGGGGATCTCTCCGGAGGACGCGGCGCGGGCGGCGGCGAAGCTCTCGGTGCGCGGACGGATGGAGATGGTCGACGCAATCCCCGGGATCACGTTCGTCATCGACTACGCGCACAACGGCGTCAGCCTCGTGAGCGCCCTGACCGAGCTGCGCGCGTACGGACCGGAGCGGCTCGTCTGCGTGTTCGGATGCATCGGCGGGCGGACCTATCACCGGAGGCGGGAGCTGGCCGAAGCGGCGTCCTCCCTCGCGGACTTCACCGTCGTCACCTCGGACAACCCCGATTTCGAAGATCCGCGGGACATCATCGAGGATGTGATGCAGTACTTCGACCGCTCGAAGCTGTATGTCACGATCCCCGACCGGGAAGAGGCGGTCCGGTTTGCGGTGCGGACGGCGAAACGGGGGGATATCGTCCTCTTCGCCGGAAAAGGCCACGAGAATTATCAGATCGTGCGCGGCGAGAAGGTCCCGTTCTCCGAGAAGACCATCCTGCTCGACGAAGCAGCCAAGGCGCTCGCGCCCGTATAAGCGCGAAAAAGGAGCATGCATTCGCTGCACGCTCCTCTTTTTTGTGTTCGTTTTATGCTAATCTCAGGCTAAAACCTCAAAAAGGTTTTAGCCTGCCGGAGATGCAGAATGCATTTCCGGACACGCTAAATCGAAGATTTAGCG
>CACZSA010000206.1 GCA_902783705.1 uncultured Ruminococcus sp. | reverse complement strand
TCTCCTGATCGCGGCTCTTGATATCCCAGATGCGCCACGGCGCGATGACCGGCATATCCGGCGCGAAGGCCTTGATGGCCAGTTCAAAGCGAACCTGATCGTTGCCCTTGCCGGTGCAGCCGTGGCAGATCGCGTCCGCGCCTTCGGCCTTGGCGATCTCGACGAGCCGCTTTGCGATGCAGGGACGCGCGTGGGACGTGCCGAGCAGGTATTCTTCATACTTGGCGTCCGCCTTCAGGCAGGGCCAGATATACTCTTCCACATATCCCTTGCGCAGATCCTCGATGTAGAGCTTCGACGCGCCGGTCTTCAGCGCCTTCTCCTCGAGTCCGTCGAGCTCGGTGCCCTGACCGACGTTACCGGAAACCGCGATGACCTCGCAGCCCGGATAGTTTTCCTTCAGCCACGGAATGATGATGGAGGTGTCCAGCCCGCCGGAGTATGCGAGAACGATTTTTTTGATTTCTTTTGCCATGGTGTCAGACCCCTGTTATAAATATGAATTTCATGACATAATTATACATCCTTGTCCTCTGTATTGCAATATGCATCCTATACAAATTCCGGAGGCCGCCGCGGGAAAATTTTGCCGAAAGCCTCTTCCGGAACAAAACGGAAGCGGAAGAAAGGCATCCGGCGCATAACAGAACTTACCGGAATTTCATGCGCGCAGCGCGGGAAGAATACCGATGAACAACGGGAAAGGAGAAAAATCAAGATGAAATTATGGAGAATTGCAGCGGCGTCCCTGCTCACGGCTGCCTGTCTCGCGCATGCGGAACCGACGACGCTTGGGATCCTGTCCGGGATCTTCGGATCGGCTGCGAACGCGGAAAGTGCCGAAACGGAGCCCGAATGCGAGGATATTACGCCGAAGCGTGGCAGACGGACACCGGGCGGCGAGAAAAAGAAACGATCCGATTCCACGAGGGGAAGGAAAAGAGAAGCGCCAGCTTTTTCGAAGACGAATGCCGTACCCTGCGCGGCGGATGGGATAAGCTGGTACTGCGCGCACGAGAAGGACGGGAAGAGACCCTCCGCGCCGCCCGAGATGGCATGGCTGACCGATCACGGGGGGCATTACCTCGGGGCGGACGAGCGGGTGATCTATCTGACCTTTGACGCCGGATATGAGAACGGAAACGTGGAGCGGATCCTCGACGCGCTGAAAGCCGAGCAGGTCCCCGGCGCGTTCTTCATCCTCGACAACCTCGTGAAGCGCAATCCGGAGCTGGTGAAGCGGATGCGCGACGAGGGGCATCTCGTGTGCAATCATACGGCAAAGCACCCGGATATGACGAAGAAGACGCAGGCGGAATTTGAGGCAGAGCTTCGCGCGATGGAGGATGCCTACCGGGAGCTGACCGGGGAGGAGATCGCGAAATATTACCGTCCGCCGGAAGGAAGGTTCAGCCGAGAGAATCTCGACTGGGCGAGCGGGATGGGATATGAGACGATCCTCTGGAGCTACGCCTACGCCGACTGGGACAACGACCGCCAGCCCGCCCCCGCCGCTGCGATCGAAAAGGTGATGTCCGGCACGCACAACGGCGAGGTGATCCTGCTCCACCCGACCTCGGCGACGAACGCGGAGATTCTGCCCGACCTGATCCGTCAATGGAAGGAGATGGGGTACCGCTTCGGCACCCTCGACGAGCTGTGCGGAAAGCTCTGAGAGCCGCTGTCTCCGCCTGTATCGCCGCGTCCGTCCTGATTCTTTCGGAGCCGGGAGCGGACGCGTCCGACGTGATCTACTCCTGCTCCGTGAAGGATCGGCGGATCGCCCTGACCTTCGACGACGGTCCGCATCCGACACGCACGGATGAGATCCTCGACATTCTCGCCGAATATCACGTCCGGGCCACCTTCTTTCTCGTCGGGGAAAACGCCGAATGGTTCCCGGAGATCGTCGCACGGGAGGCCAGGGAGGGACATGAGCTTGGAAATCACTCCTATTCGCACGCTGATCTCAGCCGCGCGGATTACGGAACGATCTGCCGGGAGATCGACGCCGGGGAGCGGGCGATCTGGGAGAATTTCGAGTATCGTCCGCG
>CACZSA010000205.1 GCA_902783705.1 uncultured Ruminococcus sp. | reverse complement strand
GATCTGCGACCTCGCGGACGAATTCGACGCCCTCACGATGGTCGACGACAGCCACGCCGTCGGCTTCATGGGCGAGCACGGACGCGGTACCGCGGAGTTCTGCGGCGTCATGGGCCGGGTCGACATCATCACCGGCACCTTCGGCAAGGCCATGGGCGGTGCATCGGGCGGCTATACCGCGTCCCGTCAGCCGATCGTCGACCTCCTCCGCCAGCGGAGCCGTCCGTACCTCTTCTCGAACACCCTCGCCCCCGCGATCTGCGCCGCTACCCTCGAGACGATCAACATGCTCGAGGAATCCACGGCCCTGCGCGATAAAGTTCACGAAAACGCGCGCTATTTCCGGGCGGAGATGGAAAAGCTCGGCTTCGATCTTCTCCCCGGCGAGCACCCGATCGTCCCCGTCATGCTCTACGATCCGCACGTGGCGCAGGAATTTGCCCGCCGCATGCTCGAGAAGGGCGTGTACGTCGTCGGCTTCTGCTATCCTGTCGTACCGAAGGGCCGCGACCGCATCCGCACCCAGATCTCCGCAGGCCATACGAAGGAAGACCTCGACTTCGCCGTGAAGTGCTTCGGAGAAGTCAAAAAGGAAATGGGGCTGTGAGCCCCGGGAAAACGAAAGCCGCAGGCATGAGAAACGCCCCGGACCGATGAAGTCCGGAGCGTTCTTTTTCATGCCGTAAAGCCGGGTGTTATTCTTTTCTCTTTACCGGTACCCAGATTGCACTGCGGTAATCCGGGTCAATCTTTTCGCCGTTGACACAGTCATACCACTCTACACTGGCATTTCCGCACAGTTCGTACTCCGGATTGCCGGGGAGCCATTCCTGAAAGATCCGCGTGTTCACGGTCTGAAGCGCTTCCGGGATCTGACCGATACAGGGAAACACCGCCCAGTCACAGCGAGGGAATTCATAGACGACCATCCCCTCCGGCACCTCTCCGCCTGTGTATTTCCCGGCGATGAGATAACGAAATTTCCCGCCCCCGATATCATCGATGCAGACACCGTACTCCCCGATGCAGTTGTCCATCAGTGCCTGCTCGTAGGGATTCGCCGGTGCGTTTCCGGCATATACAGGATATGCATACTTCTCGCATATCTCGTCCCAGTACTTGGGAATCTCGGCGTATGCGGTCTCGTTGTCAAACACCTTCTGAAAGCCGATGACCTTGAACGGGAACATCGGTGTGATCTTGTAGTCCATTTGTTTGCCTCCGTGAACGGATAATGTGATTGTCAGGGGAAGAAAGGCGGTGATCGGAGCGCCGCTGCGCACCTGGGAAGGTGTTGCGCCATGGAAGCGGGAAAAGGCTTTCGTAAAGCTCTCCGGTGTTTCATAACCGTATCGCAGCGCAATATCGATCACTTTGTCCTTCGTTTCCTTCAGATCAAGCGCCGCCAGATACATTCTGCGGTTGCGGATGTATTCTCCGATCCCATAGCCGGTCATCAGCGAAAAGCCCTTCTGAAGGAAGAAAGGGGAAAGATACACGCGGTTGGCAACATCCTCCGCACGGATGTTGTCTTCCAGATGATTCTCCATGTAATCGATAGCGGTACGGATGCTGGTGAGCCATTCCATTGTTTGCCCCTCCTTTCCCTGATGCTGGCATTATACTCCGTGAGAAAGGGTTTGTCCTGTCATTTCCTGTTCAGATCTGTCCAAACAAACGGTGATGATTCCGTAATTCATTCCTTCCCGAGCACTCTCCCGAGCACGTCCTGTGCGAGATAGGCCCTGGCCGCGACGGCGCATCCCTCCGCGTTCGGATGGCCTCCGTATACCGAGAGATGTTCGTCCGGCGCGGGCTTTCCGAGCACCGCGGCAAAGTCGAAGAGCGCGTCCGCATCCTTCGCGATCGATTCCCGGACCGCCTTGTTCACGGCGTACCAGCGGTCCCGCGCGATCCCGGTGAAATCGAACGGCGGCACCGTGAAGAGGATCACCCGGCATCCGGCAGCCTTCAAGGCGCGCACAACGGTCCCGAGATCCGCGATGATCGCCGCATCCGTCCGATCCCGGCAGAGATCGTTCACCCCGAGGCAGACGTTCACGACGTCACACCGCTTCGCCCGTGCGAGCCAGCCGCCGTCCGTCGCCGCGTCCGAAGCCCGGGCGTATCCGATCCCGAGGTCCCATACGGCGAGGTCGTCGGAGAGCCCTTCTGCGATTTTCGCCGCCCAGTGCGTGTAGCTGTCGTACGCCGTGCCGCAGCCCTGCGTGATCGAATCGCCGAGGAAGCCGATGTGCGCGCGGGCCGGACGGTCGCAGCCGATCATGAGCGGCACGGGGAAGCGCTTGTCCGCCCGCCATCCGTCGCCGTCCCTGCAGACGCTCTGGAGCACCAGCTCCTCGTGATACGGATAGCATTCGCCGCGGACCGTGATCTCATAGGCGAGCGTGTCCCCGTCCGCAAACGGCAGGGAGACCGGATCGGTGGCGAACTCGCCCTCGCCGGCCCGGACGGAGCGGGAGGAAGAGCCGCCGAAGGTCACGGGGATCCACGTCTCCGGCTCCTCACCCCGATTCTGCACAAGCCCGACGCGGAGGGAGAGGATCTCAAAATCCCCGCCGGGATCGTTCGCGCGGCTGATGGATCCATCGGCAAAGGTGGAATCGACACGATTTGAGAAGAGAAAGGCGAGGTGTTCTCCGCCGCGGGAGAGCCGGAACCAGACGCGTCCCGTCCGCTCCACGGGTTCGGGATCCCGCGTCAGAACCTGATTCGCGCTGCCCGTCACGCTCGCGGAGGAATAGGTCCGGTAGAATTCTTCGATAGTCATGATGTGCCTCCGGGAAGTTGTTTTCTCCATTATACCAGAGAACGCCCGAAAAGGGAACGGGATCGGCGAAAAAAACGCAAAAACCTTGCGCGGGGGTTGGAATTGTGGTACAATGAGGACAGAATTTCACGCATCGGAGGTACTTTATGATCCCCGCACCTCTCTTCAAGGATCCCATCTACAACGGTCCCGCCGATCCCACGGTCATCCGCAAAGAATCGGACGGAAAGTTCTATATGTTCTATACCCAGCGGCGCGCCAATCAGCAGGTGGAGGGCGTCTCCTACTGCTACGGATGCGCCATCGGCGTCGCGGAATCCCCGGACGGCGCGCACTGGCACTACCGCGGCGCGCTCGATCTTGAATTCGAGTTCGGACAGAACACGTTCTGGGCGCCCGAGGTCGTCTATGACCACAAGAGCGCGCGCTATCACATGTTCGTCTCCTACATTCAGGGCGTCTACATCAACTGGGGCGGCGATTCGCGCATCGAGCACTACACGAGCGAGGACCTCTTCCATTGGACGCGCGAGGGCAGCCTGTCCTTCGGCTCCGAGCGGATCATCGACCCCTGCCTCTTCGAGCTCCCCTCGGGTGGCTGGCGGATGTGGTACAAGGACGAGCGGCAGAACTCCGCGACCTGCTACGCCGACAGCCCGGACCTCTATCATTGGGAATACCGGGGCGTCGCGGCGGGAGACCAGCCCGAGGAGGGACCGAACGTCTTTTCTTTCGGCGGGAAATACTGGATGATCGCCGATGTCTGGGAAGGACAGGCCGTCTATTTCTCCGACGACTGCGAGCACTTCACCCGTCAGAGCGAGAACATCCTCCGCGAGGGAGGCACGCGGCGGGACGATCAGGGACGGGGCGCCCATGCGGACGTCTATGTCACCGGGGACCGTGCGTATATCGTCTACTTCACCCATCCCGACCCGGATTACCATCCGCGGAGCGCGGTGCAGATGGCGGAGCTGAAGATCGAGGACGGGCGGCTCGTCTGCAACCGGAACGCGGAATTTGACGCCGACTGGCGCGTCTGACGGAGGAACCATGACGGAGAAGATCATCATGCGCACCCCGGCGTCGTGGCACGGGGACATGGGCAGGGAAGGCGCGCCCTGCGGAAACGGACATGTCGGCGCGCTGGTCTACGGCGGCGTCGAGCGGGAGATCATTCTTCTGAACCACGACCGCCTCTGGTTTGCCGGATGGCAGTCTCCGATGCCGGACGTGAGCGGGACGCTGCCCGAGATCCGACGCCTCCTCGACGAGCACCGCCCGGACCTTGCGAATCCGATTCTGAGACAAGCCATCGCAGCCGGGGGATACGACGCCCACAACTGCGGACCGCTCCCTCTCGGGGATATCACGATCCGCCGGCCCACGGGACATACGCATAAGCACTACCGCCGGACGATCGATCTGCGCCGCGCCGAGGTCACGGTCTCGTGGGAGGAGAACGGCATCCGCCATGCCCGCCGGACCTTTGTCTCACGCGCGGACGGACTCGTCTACACGGAGATCACGGCCTCGGTGCCGGGTTCCGTATCCGGCGAGTTCGGCCTCGACGTTCACGACCGGGAGACCATGCGGGAGGAGCTTGTGAAGAATCCGCGGTTTGCCTCTTTCCTGCGCGAAGGAGACGCCGTGGTGGAATATGCCGCCGAGTGCTTCACGACCTACGCCCCTGCCGGGGGATGCTTCGGCGCGGTCCTGCGCGTGATCCCGACGGGCGGGACGATCGAGCGGGCGGGGGATTCCTCGGTCCACGTGACAGGAGCGGATTCCGTGCTCCTCATCGCAAAGCCCTTTGTGCGTGCGGAGAAGGATCCGCGCTTCGACGATGTTCTGGCCTCGCTTGACCTCTCGCTTCCGTATTCCGACGCCCTCGCCGCACACGAGCCGCTGCATCGCAGGCTCTACGACCGCGCCTCCTTCACCCTCACGCATGATCGGCCCGACACGCCGAACGAGGACCTGCTCCTCGATGCCTTTGAAGACGATATGTCCCCGGAGCTTGCGGAAAAGCTCTGGGCCTTCGGGCGGTATCTCCTCGTATGCGCGACGGACGACGGACCGTCTGCGGACGGGGAATCCCCCATGCCGGCTTCGCTCGTCGGGCTATGGGGCGCGGCGTATCAGGGGATCTGGGCGTTCCACATGTTCAACGTCAATTTCGAGATGATTTACTGGAACGCGCTCTCCGGGAATATGCCCTCGCTCCTGCGCTCCGCGCTCGAATACGTCGAGGGCTTCCTGGACGATTACCGCGAGAATGCCCGGAACCTCTTCGGCTGCCGCGGGATCTATATCAACTCCGTCAACACGCCGGAGACGGGAAAGCTTGCCTGCCTCGCGGACCACATCCTGAACTGGACGGGCGCCGCGGCATGGCTGTCCCAGCATTTCTACGACTGCGGACGCGCGAGCGGGGACGCGGACTGGATGAAGGAGCACGCCCTGCCGTTTTTGCGCGAGGCCGCCCTGTTCTATGAGGATTTCCTCTTTGAAGGCCCGGACGGAAAGCTTGTGTTCGCCCCCTCCGTTTCGCCGGAGAACGTCTCCCGCACGGTTTCGGAGGAGCTCGGCTCAGACGCCCAGTGCGCCCGGAACGCGACGATGGACATCGCCCTCTGCCGCGAGCTGCTCACGAATCTCTGCGAGGGATCCGAGCGGTTCGGCTTGTACGCGGAGGAAGTGCCGCGCTGGCGGGAAATGCTCGGCAAACTTCCCGCCTACCGCGTGAACGAAGACGGATCTCTCGCCGAATGGATCGATCCCTTCTACCGCGACGAGGTCCGCCACCGCCACCAGAGCCACCTGTACCCGCTCTTCCCGGGACATGAGATCCGCGAGGGGGATCCGCTCTTCGACGCCTGCCGCCTTGCGGAGAACCGGAGGCGGGACGAGGGGCTTTCGTCGCAGTCCTCCTGGTCGCTCGTCTATATGGCCTGCGTGTACGCCCGGCTGAGACGCGGGAACGACGCGCATGCCGCGCTCTCCGAGATGGTCCGGCACTGCGAGATGACGAACTTCCTGACCGTCCACAACGACTGGCGGCGGATGGGACCCGCGGGCTGCGACGATATGCGGTCCGCGCCCCTGCAGATCGACGCGGCGGTCGGATTCCCGGCGGCGGTCAACGAAATGCTCCTCGATTCGTCGGACGGGGACCTCACGCTCTTTCCCGCGCTCCCGGACCGCTGGCAGAGCGGCGGCGCGGAGGGGCTTCTCGCGATGAGCGGCGACACCGTCTCGCTGAACTGGTACGGAGGCGGCGCGTCGGCGAAGATCGAGGGGAACGGTGTGAGAAGGATCCGCTGTCGGAGCGGCTTCGTCTTCGAGAACGGAGAGAGCGAATGCGAGGCGGCGCTTCCGTGCGAGCTCTATATGACCCGGACGGGCGGCGCCGGATGGGAATACCGCGGCGGGACGCTGTACTTCCACGAGATCCCTCCGTTTGAGAATTCGCTCGACCGCCCGTGGGATGTCCGGCGGAACGAGACCGTCCGCGCGGTGTTTGAGGAGGGCATCGGACTGATCCCTGCGTATTTTCTCTCGGGCTTCCCCGAGCTGTGCGAGATCGAATTCCCGTCGACTCTCTGCGAGATCGGGACCCGTGCCTTCGAGGACTGCCCGAAGCTCCGGAAAATAGACCTGCCGGAAGGGCTTGTCATCCTCGGGGACAGCGCGTTCCAGAACTGCGACGGCGCGGAGGAGATCACGCTTCCGTCGTCCGTGCGGGAGATCGGGGAGCTGTGCTTTGCCGCGACCACGGCAGTTCTGCGGCGCATCGACATCCGCCCGGGCAATCCCGTCTGGACGAGCGTCGACGGCGTGCTCTACACGGTGGACGGGGGAACTCTCGTGCGCTATCCCGGAGGACGCCGGACGAGGCACTTCACCGTCCCCGATACGGTGGAGCGGATCGGCGAGGACGCCTTCTGCCACGCGGAATACCTCTGGCACGTCGATCTGCCCGCCAATCTCCGCGAGCTCGGTCAGGGCGCGTTCTCCTTCTGTTCGCGCCTGCGGGAGATGACTGTCCCCGACGGGATCCGCGTCCTGCCGCCCTACGCCTTCTTCTGCTGTGAGCGGATGGAGACGCTCCGCCTGCCCGCCGAGATGGAGGCGATCGGCTACGAGGCCTGCGCCAACATGACCGCGCTCCGGGAGCTGACGATCCCGACGGGCATTACCAGAATCGACTACGCCGTCTTCTCTGGGTGCGAAGCCATCCGGGAGGTCTCGATCCCCGAAGGGGTGAAGGAACTCAGCCCGCATGCCTTCTCGTGTTGTCCGGAGCTGCGCCGGGTCAGGTTCCCCTCGACGCTCGAATCGATCTGGGAAAAGGCGTTTCAGGGATGTCCGAAGCTGCGCGGCGTGACATTGCCCGCGGGGATCGGTTACGTCTCGGACGACGCCTTTGACCGCGGTGCGATCCGCAAACAAGAATCATCATCCTCAACGGATGCGAAAGGATAAGCCATGCATATTTTTGACGAAAAAACCTGCCTGAATTTCTTCGGCGAAATGATCGCCATCGACTCCACCACGTCGCAGTTTCGCGAGATCCAGAACTGGCTCACGGACCGGCTCGACAAGATGGGCTTCCCGTATCAGGTCACGCAGAAGGGCGGCGTGATCGCGGAGCTCGGCGGAGAGGGCAATCCCCTCTGCGTCACGGTCCACCTCGACGACATCGGTCTCATGGTCCGCAGGATCAACCCGGACGGCTCGCTGAACGTCTGCCCGGTCGGCGGTCTCTATCCCTTCTACTGCGTCGCCGAGAACGTCCGCGTCTACAACCGGGACGGGCGCGTCTTCACCGGAACGGTCTGCCGGATCCCGAACTCGATCCACGTGACTGAGGAGGAGCTTCGGAGCGCGCTCCCGGATTTCCGCACCAACGTCGCCGTCGTGCTCGACGAGGATGTGAGAACGGCGGAGGACACCCGCGCGCTCGGCATCGAGACCGGGGACATGATCGCCCTCGAGCCGCGCTTCACCGTCTCGAACGGGTACATCAAATCCCGCTTCGTCGATGATAAGGCCGCGGCGGCGGTGCTCCTCACGGCGATGCGCGATATCCGGGAGGGAAGGATCACGCCCCGGCGCAAGGTCTACGCCTATTTCTCGATGTACGAGGAGATCGGTCACGGGACGGCGTGGTGCCCCGCGGACGTGCGTGACATGCTGGCTGTCGACATCGCGCCGATCGGCCCGGACCAGACCTCGGACGAGCACAAGGTCTCGATCTTCGCGAAGGACTCCCGTTTCCCGTACCACTGGGAGATGACGAACGAGGTGCGCCGCGCGGCGATCGAAGAGGGCGTCGATTACGTCATGGACATCTTCACGCCCCACTACGGAACGGACGACGACGGCACCCTGCTCGCAGGCTACGACATCCGGCACGCCGCCATCGGACCCGGCACCGCCAATTCCCACGGCTACGAGCGCACGCACGTCGACGGGCTGAAAAACACCTACGCCCTCCTTGCGGCGTATCTGGAAATGTGATCCCCTGTTGACTTTTTCCCGCCGCTGTGCTATACTGTATCCGGAAATCCGAAACAGAGCACGGGAGGCGGACGCATGCGGAATCGGAAAATCCAGCGGATGCTGCGCAAATCCGGCGAAAAGGGACTGAGCCGCCGGGACACCGCAGGCGTGCTCGACCTGACGCCGTACGAGGCCGTGAAGAACATCATCCAGAAAGAAAAAGCCGCCGCGATCCGCGAGGCGAAGGCAAAGCTGAAGGAGCTCGAAGAAGCCAAGGCGGCGGAGACGGCAGAAACCGAAGAGCCAGAAAAATCCGAAGAAGCCGCCGGATCCGGCAAAAAGACGGTTGGCGGCGTGGAAAAACAGGCATAAACAGAACCGCACGGGGCAGGTCACCTCGTGCGGCTTTCTTTTTATGTATTTTCCATTCCCCTCATACGCCCGGACGCATGGAATATTCGAGCGAGCCGTTCGGTGCGTCGAGTATCCATTCTTCATCCCCGGGCGGGTTCTCCATAAGCCGACCGCTGATCCCGCGCGCCATCAGATCCCGCGCGAGCGCTTCCGGGTCGAGATCAAAGTCCCGGAAATTGACCTCCATCACGACCTCTGCCTTCGAGAAGAACGTCCGCCGTGCCTCGTCCGTTTCGAGGGAGGCGGCGAGCTCCTCCGGTTTCGCATCGATGTAGCCGCCCGGCTCGATGGAGACGATGATCTCCCCGCCCGGGACGAGCGATTCGAGCGTCTTTGTGAGGTATTCGCAGCCCTCCGCGTGCAGGGAGGATTCGAGGAAGCGGCTGCGCTTTTCGTGATACTGCCGCCCCTCCTCGCCCATCTCGGCGATCAGCTGCTGCCGTTCCTCGTCACGCAGCTCGCCTCCCCGGCATCCCGGCAGGATGAGAAGCAGCGCGGCGAAGAGCAGGAGCGCGATTCTTCCGACCGTATTTTTCATGGTATCCCTCCGATTGAGTACCGCCTTCACCGTCAGCGCACGATCTTTGCGCCGGGGCAGTGGCTTGTCAGATGATCCCAGACGAATTCGTACTGCGCGGGGGAGCAGTAGATCGCGTTCTTCTCGAAGGTAGAGTGCACGCGGATGAGATCGCGCCGGGGGACGGCCTTGATCTTCTTTACCGTGCGGTATTCGTTCGTGAACGCTCCGCCGCCCGCCGCGATGCTCGATCCCATGAGGGCGTAGTTTCCAGTCGCCGCGCCGACCACGAGTCCCACCGTGCTGATGCCCTCGGCGACCTTTGCGGACTCCGGCAGGGTGTCGTAGGTGATCGACGTCTCCGTCATCGTAAAGATCAGATGCTGCCGCCCGTGATGGAGCGCGCAGACGATCGCCCAGGCAATCACCGAGATCACGGCGATGACGGCGAAGATCCCGCCGAAGACGAGCAGGTTCGTGAGAAAATCGTCTCTGAGCACCAGAACGGTGAACAGAAACAGCGCGGCGAAGATCCCGCCGAAGATCTTGAAGATCGTCCCGAGGAGCTCCGTGTGCTGCCACATGTTCTGCTCGTAGGTCCACATATACGTCCCCGCGCCGTTCGTCACGATCCCGTTCGGGAGCTCGATCAGGCCGCTCTCCTCCGCCGGAGTTTCGGAGACGGGCTCGGGATTCGCGGAGACGGGCGCTCCGCAGGCAGGGCAGAAAGACGCGCCTTCCACCAGAGGGCCGCCGCATTGCGTACAGAAGTTTGCCATTGCATCCTCCGAAATCTGAAAATTTTATTCTGTATTTTATTATAGCAGATTCTTTCCGGGAATACAACCGATGTCACGAAACTGGCAATGCCACTTTCTTGCATCTTTTTCCCGGGAAAGCCTTGCATTCAGGCCGCGGATATGATAAACTTGAAAAAACGGACGGAATACGGGAGTCGGATCATGTTTGCGGAAAAGCTGAGGGCGGCGCTCCGGTGCATCGGGGCGAATACGGCGGATATCGGACGGGCGGTGGGGATGGATCCCTCGGGCGTCAGCCGGATGAGCAGCGGGGCGAGGGTCCCGGCGCGCTCCGGACGCTCGGTGGCGCGGCTTGCCGAGGGCCTCTTTCTCTGCGCGGACGAGCGGGGGAAGCTCCCCGCGCTCTGCGAGCTGATCGGATGCGGCGTCGTCTCCTCGGCGGACGGGCTCAAGGACACGCTGATCGAATGGCTCTATGACGGCATGGAGCGCCAGTATCCGCGCAGACCGAAGCCCGCGGACGGCGTGCGGCGCTATCAGACGTTCGGCGAGCGGTTCAGCGCGGTGATGAACCTCTGCGAGCTCTCGAACGTGCGGCTCGCGCGCATGACGGGCCTCGATCCGTCCTATGTCAGCCGGTTCCGGAGCGGACTGCGCCAGCCCAACCGGAAATCCCGCGTCGCCGAGGAGGTCACCGCTGTTCTCTCGTCCCGGATCCGGGAGATCGGCGCGGCGGAGGAGCTCGCGAAGCTGATGCGGATCGAGGACGGAGGGGAGGCCTGCGACACGCTCGGCGACTGGCTGTTCGATCCCGCAAGGCTCGATCCGAGCCCGGTGATCGAAAACCTCCTCGAGAATATTGACCAGTTCTCGCCGGACAGGGAGACCCGATTCCTGCCGTGGGAGACGGCGGCGTCCCCTCTGCACGGCGAAGGATCGGACGGGCGTCCCTACTTCCGCGGTGAGGACGGCCTGCGCGAGGCGGTGCTTTTGTTCCTCGGGACCGTCATCCGGGAGGGCGGGGAAGAGATGCTCCTCTATTCCGACGAGGGGATGGACTGGATGGTCGGGGACGCGGCCTTCCGTCTCCGCTGGGCGTCGCTCATGCTCGAGTGCGTCAGGCGCGGCGTCCGCATCCGCATCATCCACAACCTCGACCGCGACCTCTCGGAGATGACGGACGCCATCACAAGCTGGCTTCCGCTCTATATGTCCGGGAGGATCTCGTCCTGGTACTGCCGGAAGGTGCGGGACAGCCGCTTCACGCATACCCTTTTCCTCTGCCCGGGGAAGGCGTGCGTCGAGGCCTGCAACGTCACGGGCATCGGGGACTCCGCCCTTTACCGCTATCACACCGATCCCGCCCTGCTCACGCTTTATGAAAAGGCATTCGAGTCCCTCCTCGGCGAATCGAAGCCGCTCGTGCGGATCGTGCCCGCGGAAGCCTTTCAGACGGAGGAAGCGGAGGCCGGGCGGGGCATGACGGTGCTCGGGACTGCGCTCTCGCTCGCGACCATGCCGGACGAGGTCCTCGATTCGATCCTCACCCGGTGCGGCGCGGATGACGCTGTCCGCGAACGCGTCACGGAGCTGCGGGACCGACGCCGCGAAACGCTCATGCGGTATCTCGAAGAGGGCTGCGTCCACGAATGCATCCCGACGGCGGACGACGAGGACCTCTTCGCGGGACGCGTACCCGCCGACATCCCGGGCGTGAACGCCGCCTACACCCCGCAGGAATACGCCTGGCACATCCGCGCGATCCTCGACCTTTCCGAACGGTATGTGACCTATCGCTTTTATCCGCTCCCGGACGCGCCGTTTGTCAACACCCAGATCACCCTCACGCCGTCCTGTGCCGCGGTCAGCCGCCTCAAGCAGCCCTGCGTCACCTTCGTGATCTCCCATCCCGCGATCTGCGGCACGTTCGTCAGCTATTCGAACCGCCTGAAGGATCAGTACAAGACCGATAAGCTCACCCTGCGCCGCACCCTCGAGCGGTATCTCTGAACAGAAAAGGGGCCTGTCGCATTTTCTCCATCTCTGAAGTGAATGTGACAGGCCCATTCCGTCCTCAGGGCACCGAAGCGGAAAGGTAGCTGCGGTCCGCTTGCACGGAGACGACGTCGTCGAATTCGAGGCGGACGGCGCGGCGTATTCCCGCAGGGTGTCCCGGAGTCGCGCGAGATCCGCGGGCTGAACGTCAACCAGCCCGACGTGCATGCCGTCCCACCCTGTCCGTCGTTCTTGATTGCTTTATTACAGCACAAAAATCCCGTCCGGAGAAGACGGTTGGTTCTTTTTTCTGCTCATCTTTTCTTTTTCCCAACCGATGGTTGGCACCGCCCGACAAAGGCTCGCTTGCACTCCCTGCAAAGATACGGTATAATGGACGCAGTACACGGATACCATCACAATTTCGGAAAGGATATCGAGATGAACATTTCAGAAAAAATCACAGAACTCCGCCGCGCGAAGGATCTCACACAGGAATCTCTCGGAGAACTCCTCGGCGTCACAGGACAGGCCGTTTCAAAGTGGGAGACCAGCTCCAGTCTGCCCGACATCCTGCTCCTGCCGAAGCTCTGCGAGGTCCTCGGTGTCAGCATTGACGAGTTCCTCGATGTGCCCGCGTCCGTCCGGCGCAAAAATATCGTCCGCGATTTCTGCGCAGCCGCAAGGCAGAACGGACGTGCAAAGACCTGCTGCGAAGCCGTGGGCCGTCTGTTTGAACCTGTGAATGATCGGTATGCGCGCGGAAATGTTATCGCCCTCAAACCGGATGAAATTCGAGTCCTCATGAACGAGCATCGTGCTCCGGACGGCGGAACATATTATTCTGACGAAAGCGCGTGTGCGTTCCTGCTGTACGGAGAATCGACCGGGGAGGATCTGCTTTCCGTGCGGGCGGAAGAGCTTGACGAACTATTCGGGATCCTCGCCGACGAGCGCACGCTTGCGCTTCTGCGGCTCACATCCGTCGATCATGCCATGACACTGGACGCCCTCGCCGAGCAGTCCGGCATCCCCGCCGAAGAGCTTCGTGCCGTTCTGCTTCCGCTGGCGGAGAGAAGCATTCTCGGCGTCGGCTGGGACAGGGAGAACCGCCGCGGCTATCTCCGGCTCGAGGGTTTCGGCGGAGTGATGATGCTCCTCGCAGGATGCCGCGGACTCCACTGCGGCGGGCAGGGCTTCGACACCGTCTGGATGAATTGCGCGGACTGAATGCAAAAAGGGACTGTCGCAATACAAATCTGGTGCCGGTTGATTTCATAACAAACGAAAGCTTGTCATTGCGAGGAGCGAATTTCAGCAAG
>CACZSA010000204.1 GCA_902783705.1 uncultured Ruminococcus sp. | reverse complement strand
CTGCTCCACGAGCATCTCGAGCAGGTCCGCCCGGCGCAGCTTGCGCAAATCTTTTTCCGTCAATTCCGTATTTCTCCGTGCTGAAACGTTTGCATTTGAGATTATTATACCACATCGGCGCGGCGCGCGCAAGAGGGGCAGGCGGAAAAAGCGCATATTTCGCACCCGCGGGCAGGCCGTTCCCGGAAATTCCCGCATGATTGCGTCAGGGGGATTTGCAAAACCCGGAAAATGTGCTATAATAAAGAGAAAGCGGTTCCCGCCGCTTTTGATTGATAAGAATCCGCTCCGATTTTCCAAAAGAAGGTTTTTCCGATGAACAAAACGCCCGCGCGGCGCGATCTCGTCCGGGTCGCCGTATTCGCCGCGCTGCTCTATATCAAGTGCCGTCTCTTCTATCCGCCCCTGCATCTCGGGGGATTCGAGGCCGCGTTCTCCTTCGCCACGGCGGGAATCCTGCTCGCCCTCTGGGCCGTGATGTCGCTCCTGCCGGGCAAGGCCGCGCGGATAACGGCGAATATCCTCTATTTCACCCTCTCCGTGATCATGGCGGTCGACGCGGTCTATCAGGCCTATACGTCGAAGCTCCCGTCGGTCACGCAGCTCGTCATGGCCTGGCAGATCGGCGATGTCTCAGACTCCGTCATGGGGCTCCTGCGCCCGCGCCACGTCTTCATGATCCTCGATCTGCCGCTCTGGTTCCTCTCGTGGGCAAACCGCGATCTGATCCGGCTCGGCCTCGATCGCTCCCCCCTCCGGCGTGCAGCGGCGTATCTGCGCGATCTTCTCGACAAGCCGCTCCCGAAACCGGCCTCATTTGCAGGCGGACTCCTGCTCTGCGCGGTCTGCGCGGTTGGTGTGCTCGGCGCGGACGGATTCCGGCCGGAGTACATGGAGAACGAGATCTGCGTCTACCACGCGCGCGACATTCTCAAAGCCCTCGGCCCCGGGGAATCGGAGCGTCCCGTCGACAAATCGCGCTACGCCTCCCCCGACTGGTCCTCCAGTCCGTACTACGGCCTCGCCGAGGGACGCAACGTCATCATCATTCAGGTCGAGGCCCTGCAGAATTTCGTCCTCGGCTCATATTACGGGAAACAGGAGCTGACGCCGAACCTCAACCGGATGATCCTGGAAGACACGCTGTACTTCGATCACTACTACTATCAGATCGGCGGCGCGAACACGGCGGACGCGGAATTTGCCGTGAACAATTCCCTATTCGGGCCGGAGGACGAGGGCGCGTACGTCCGCTATCCGCAGAATCACTACTATTCTCTTCCGATGCTCCTGAAAGACAGCGGCTACACGACGGCCCTCGCCTTTCACGGATACACGGGGACCTTCTGGAACCGCGAGCTCGCCTATCCCGCGCAGGGCATGGACGATTTCTTCTCCCTTGAGGATCTCGAAGAGACGGACATGTTCCCGATGGGCCTCTCGGACCGCGAATTCTTCCGCCAGTCGACCGACATCCTCGCCGGATATGAAGAGCCCTTCTACGCGCTCTTTGTGACGCTGTCATCGCACTACCCCTATTCGATCCCGCCGAAGGACCGGGAGATCGACCTCGAGGAATACGACGTCGGGACGCTCTTCGGGCTCTACATGGATGCCGTGAACTACGTCGACCGCGCGATCGGGGAGTTCATGGAGGAATTGAAGGCCGCGGGGATCTACGACAATTCGGTCATTGTGATCTACGGCGACCACTATGCCCTGCCCTGCGCGGACGCGGCGATCGGGCGGCGGGTCTCGGCGATCACGGGCAAGCCCTATTCCCTCTTCGAGCAGTTCAACGTCCCGCTCCTCATCCACATCCCGCACAGCGGCGTCACAGAGACCCACTCCGTCGCGGGCGGGCACGTGGACGTCATGCCGACGCTGCTCTGCCTCCTCGGCCTGCGCAATGAACGCGGCGTGATGTTCGGGCAGAATCTCCTCGACGCGGAGCGCGGCTTCGTCTGCGAGCAGGCGCACGTCTCGATCGGATCCTTCATCGACGACGAGGTCTTTTATCAGAAGCCGCACAACAACATCCGCACGAATTACAGCGTCTACGACCGGGAAACGCTCGCGCGTCTCGATCCGGACCTGTACGAGGAGGAATCGCGGACGGCAGAAGAGCGCATCCGGGACTGCGCCGCGCTCCTCGCCCGGGACGACGTCTTCCTCGATCCGCCGGACGGGAAACCGTAAGGATCCAATACACCGCGACAAAAAGGCTGCCGGGTTTTCCGACAGCCTTTTTCGTTTGGATGTGGATTATTCCTCTTCGTTCTTGTCGACGATGACGTTGATGTGCTGATAGGGGATCTGGATGCCGAACTTGTCGAACGCCTTCTTGACGTCTTCCCACATATCGAAGTACACCGTCCAGTAGTCCGAGGACTTGACCCAGATGCGGAGCTTGACGCCGAGCGCGGAGGTGCCGTGCTGGTGGATGAACACCTGCGATTCGGGATCCTTCAGGACGAGGTCGTTGCTCTGCGCCACGGCGAGGAGGACCTTGCGGGCGAGCTCGATGTCGGTGTTGTAGTTGACGTTGAGATCGAAGTCCACGCGGCGGATCTCCTCAGCGGAGAGGTTGGTCGTGGTCGCGCCGGACAGGGTGGAGTTCGGAACGGTCTGGAGCAGGTTGTCCGCGGTCAGGATCTTCGTATAGAAGAGGCCGATTTCCTGCACGACGCCGGAGATGTCGCCGGAGATGATGAAGTCACCGACGTGGAAGGGCTTGCAGATCATGATGACGAGACCGGCGGCGATGTTCGAGAGACCGCCCTGGAGCGCCAGACCGATCGCCAGGCCGCAGGAACCGAGCACCGCGATCACGGAGGACTGCGGAACGCCGAGGACCATCACGGCGGTGAGGATCGTCAGCACGCGGATCGCCGTCTTCACAAGGTTGACAATGAGATTCTGCGCGTTCGGATCGGCTTTGGAGAGCGCGTTCGATTTGCCGAGCGCTTTCGAGAGTCCCTTGGCGAGGGCAAAGCCGACGATCAGAATGACGATCGCCAGGACCAGCTTGAAGCCGAAGGGCACGATATAGGTGTTCAGAAATTCAATCATGGATGAATCCTCCTTGAATAAGATTTGCATTGTTGAACGGAGCCGTCAGAGCTCATCCGGATGGCGCGCGATCAGCCGGTCGGCCTCGTCGGCGCGGTCGGTCTTCCGGAGGAATTCGACGTAGCCCGCGAGCTCGCCCCGG
>CACZSA010000203.1 GCA_902783705.1 uncultured Ruminococcus sp. | reverse complement strand
CGGGTGCCGCCGATTCCCTCTCCATGAAAAGAGCGAACGCGCTGGTCGGAAACGCGCCGGAAGAAGCGGTCCTCGAAATGATGCTGTTGGGGATCACCGCCCGTTTTCACACGGACTGTGTGATCGCCCTCACCGGCGCCGACATGGCTCCGAAAATCAATGGCGCGGATGCGGAAAACGGCGCGGCAATCCGGATCGAAGCGGGGGATGTTCTGGAGCTTTCGGGCACGCGCGACGGGATGGGATGCTATCTGGCGGTGTCCGGCGGCTTTGACGTTCCCATGGTGATGGGAAGCCGCTCAACGGGGCTCCGCTTCTCCATCGGCGGTCTGGACGGACGGCGGCTCATGCGGGGTGATATTCTGAAGCTGCGCGCTCCCGTTCCCGATCTGCCGGATCTTCCCCGCCGCCGTCTCACCTCTATGCCCGTCTTCGGCAAGCATGTCGTGCTCCGCGCCGTCCCCGGGCCGCAGGACACCATGTTCTCCGAGGGAGAGCTGGAAGGCTTTTTCTCCCATCCGTATTCCGTCACCAACGCCACCGACCGCATGGGGATCCGCCTCGAGGGCGAACCGATCGTTCCGAAGGCCTCCAGCGATATCATCTCGGACGGGACGGCGTTCGGCGCGATCCAGGTACCCACCGGCGGACAGCCCATCATCCTCATGGCGGACCGCCAGACAACGGGCGGCTACGCCAAAATCGCCACGGTCATCTCGGCGGACCTGCCCCGCGCCGCACAGATGCGCCCCGGCTGTACCGTCCGCTTCATGCCCATCACCGTGGAAGAAGCTCAGGACCTGTTCATTTTGGAAAAGAGGGCGTATGAGGAGGAATACCGGCTCATCAACGGATTCTATCCGTCATCCGCCGCAGAAAGGAGGGAAACCCTTTGAATGACTATCGCAATGCTGCCCCACGGGAAGTGCGGTCCCTGATCCGCCGGGAAATCATTACGTCCAACACCTCCGGGATGTGTGCCGGATACGCGCAGGCCAATCTCGTCGTCCTTCCCCGCGAGCTCGCGTTTGATTTCCTGCTTTTCGCCCAGAAGAATCCCTATGCGTGTCCCGTTCTGGAGGTATGCGAGGGCCGCTATACCTCGGAAATGGCGGACGCCGCCGACATCGCCCGGGATATTCCCCGCTACCGGGTGTACGAATACGGAGAAATGACGGGCGAATACCTGAACGTGGAACACCTCTGGCGCGACGATCTCGTCAGCTTCCTCATCGGCTGCTCCTTCTCCTTTGAGGCGGAGCTGATCGAAGCGGATATCCCCGTCCGTCAGATCGAGGAGGGGCGGAATGTTCCGATGTACATCACGAACATCCCGTGCCGTCCGGCAGGCGTCTTTCACGGCAACGTCGTCGTGAGCATGCGGCCGATGACCCCCGCCGAAGCCATACGCGCCTCCATCGTCACCTCCGCCATGCCGCGTGTACATGGCAAACCCCTGCATCTGGGCGATCCCTCCGCGATCGGTATCCGCGACATCGGCAAGCCCGATTTCGGCGATCCCGTCACGATCCGCCCGGGCGAGATCCCCGTGTTCTGGCCGTGCGGCGTGACGCCTCAGGCCGTTCTGATGGCCGCGAAGCCGTCCTTCGCCATCACCCACGCACCGGGACACATGTTCATCACCGACGTCAAAAACACAGCGCTGAAATATTGAAAAAGGAACGCACCATGGTATTTGCAGATTTGAACTCCGATCTCGGCGAGAGCTTCGGAGCGTATAAGATCGGCGAGGACGATCAGATCATTCCCCTTGTATCCTCGGTCAACATCGCCTGCGGATGGCACGCCGGGGATCCGCTTGTCATGCAGAAGGCTGTCGCGCTGGCAAAGCAGTACGGCGTCTCGATCGGCGCGCACCCCGGATTTCCGGATCTGATGGGCTTCGGACGCCGGACGATGAACGCGACGCCGGCGGAAGTCAAGGCCTATATCCAGTATCAGGTGGGCGCGCTGGACGCCTTCTGCAGAGCCGCCGGCGTGAAGCTCCACCATGTCAAGCCCCACGGAGCGATGTACAACATGGCGGGAGCCGATATCCGGCTTGCCCGCGCAGTGGCGGAGGCGGTCGCCGAGATCGACGATTCGCTGATCCTGCTGGCTCTGTCCGGGAGTGAGATGATCCGCGCGGCGGACGAGATCGGACTGCCCTCCGCGAGCGAGGTCTTCGCGGACAGAGCATACGAGGAGGACGGTTCCCTCCGCGCCCGTTCCCAGCCCGACGCCGTCATCCGCGATGAGGCCGAGTGCGCCGCGAGAGTCCTGCGCATGGTGACGGAGGGAAAGGTAACCGCCGTCACGGGCCGGGACATCGACATCCGGGCGGACTCCATCTGCGTCCACGGAGACAGTCCCGAAGCGCTTCTGTTCGTCCGGCGCATCCGGGAGACGCTGAAGAACGGCGGCGTCGAAATAAAACCGTTCTGATCCCCGCACCACAACCGCTTCCTTACTTCCTGCGCAACGGAACTCTAATCTATAAATATATAAAAAGGAGTCAGCAGCCATATGGAAACGAAAGCAAAGAAAACAATCCTCGAAAGACTGAAGGAAGTCGGACCCGGCGCGCTTGTCGCCGCGGCGTTCATCGGCCCGGGTACCGTCACCTCCTGCTCAACCTCCGGAGCGAGTTTCGGCTACACGCTGCTGTGGGCGATGCTGTTCTCCGGTATTGACTCAACAAGACCGACCGCGCCTTCCATCGGGTTCTGAGACCGAAAGATGGATCGGCGCGGTTGTTTTTTCGTGTGAACAGGCAGATGAACGAAGAAGGAGAAATGGACACAAACACTTGCAAAGAACGTCGGAAAGTAGTATAATGACCGTAAATCCGGGACATCGGTATTTGTCCCCAAAAGAAGGAAAACACCTCTCGGAAAATCAGCAGCGGGATCCGCGATGCGGAACACGCTGTCACAAGATCGGACAGGATTTGGAAAATGACCATTTATGTTTTACGGCACGGCGAGACGGCGCTGAACGCGAAGGGCGTGATGCAGGGCTGGATCAACGAGCCTTTGAATGAGAACGGGCGCGAACTCGCGGCGGTGACCGGGCGGGCCATGAAGGAAGAAGGGATCCGTTTTGACGCCTGCATCTCCAGCCCGCTGAAAAGAGCGCGGGAAACGGTCGAAATCGTCCTCCGGGAGAGCGGCTGCGACATCCCGGTCTCCTTCGACGACCGCATCCGGGAGATCCATTTCGGGGACCTCGAGGGGCGGACCTTCGCTGAGATGGGAGAGGCCGGACAGCTGTTCTTCCGCGATCCCCTCCGTCTGTCCGGCTTTCCGGGCGGCGAATCGGTCCGGGACGTCTGCGCGAGGACGCAGGCTTTCCTGCGGGAACTGATCGCGAAGGACGACGGGAAAACCTATCTGATCGGCACGCACGGATGCGCCGCGAGAGCGATGCTGAACTTCCTGTACGCCGATCCGTCCGATTACTGGCAGGGACATGCGCCGTACAACTGCTCCGTTAATATCGTCGAAGCCGAAGGCGGCGTCCCGCGGATCACAGCGATCGACCGGGTCTACTACGATCCGAGGTTGATCGTGGATCATTACAAATGAGCGCTCATGTCCGATCCGGGAAGACGGCGCACGGGCGTGAGCGACGGCGTTGAGATGACCGGGATTCAGGGAGCAATATCGATATGAAAACAAAGACAATCGCCGTCCTGCCCTACGACGAGCGATGGGAACAGGATTTTGAACAGATCCGACGGGAGCTTCAGGCTGCCCTCGGTCCGCTGGCCCTGCGGATCGAACACGTCGGCAGTACCGCTGTGCCGGGGTTGTCCGCAAAACCGATCATCGATATCGACGTCGTCATCCGGGACTATTCCCTGTTCGGTGAAGTGACTGCGGCCCTGAAGGAAATCGGCTATCAGCACGAAGGGGATCTCGGCATCGCGGGACGGGAGGCATTCCGGTACGACGGCAAAGAGCATCTGCAGAAGCATCACCTGTACGTCTGCCCGGAGAACTCTGCGGAGCTGAAAAGGCACCTTGCCCTCCGAGACTATCTGCGCGCTCATCCCGACGCTGTGCGTGCGTACAGCCGGATCAAAGAAGAGGGGGCGGCACTATACCCAGATGATATTGAGAAATATATCCAACACAAATCTTCTTTTATTGAGAAGATTTACCGGGAGACAGGCGTTTGACGGCTTCCGGTCCGCAGAGCAGAGATCCATTGCGGTCTAAAAAGACATCCTGACGGAGGTACGAAGCGCGATGCAATATCGTTTCTACGGCTGGGAGACGGCCGATATCCGGGACAAGCGCGGACACACGCCCCGCGATTACTATGATCTTTTATCCAGCCTCTGGTGCGCCGACACCTGCGCGCCGCGGATGCGGGAGGACTGGACGCCGGAGAACAAAACGCTCGGACAGTGCTCGATCACGGCGTTCCTGATGCAGGATCTCTTCGGCGGGAAGGTGTACGGCGTTCCGCTCGGAGACGGGAACTATCACTGCTTCAACGTCGTCGGGGACTGCGTGTTCGATCTGACCAGCGAGCAGTTCGGGGACCGGAAGCTTGATTATGAGAACTGCCCGGAACAGACGCGGGAGGTCCACTTTGCGAAGGAAGAAAAGCGGCTGCGGTATGAGGAGCTGAAAGAAGCGCTCCTCGCCCTGCTGACCTCCGGCTGACCGCAGGCAGATGACAGCGGATGCATAGAACAGGAGGAGACTATGGACACAAACAGCGTTTATCGGGAGACCGGATCGGCTCTCTCGTCTTTGCTCGCGGAAAACCGCCCCGGATTCAATCCGGTCCGACTGATGGTGATTGGCTGCAGCTCCAGTGAGATTGCGGGCGGCGTGATCGGGCATCAGTCCACATACGAGCTCGGGGAGGCCGTAGCGGAAGCCGCGCTCTCGACCGCCCGCGAGGCCGGGATCCACATGGCCTTTCAGTGCTGCGAGCATCTCAACCGGGCCCTGATCATGGAGCGTGCCGCGGCGGAGCAGTACGGATATGAGATCGTGTGGGTCGTTCCGCAGCCGAAAGCCGGCGGGTCTCTCGCCACGGCGGCGTGGAAACGGATGCGCGACCCGGTCGCCGTTCTCGGGATCCAGGCGGACGCCGGCATCGACATCGGGCAGACCCTGATCGGGATGCATCTTCGCCGGGTCGCCGTTCCGGTACGGCTGAGCACCGCGAAGATCGGCGAGGCGATCCTCTCCGCCGCCCGCACCCGTCCGCTCCTGGTCGGCGGGGAGAGAGCACGTTATTCGGATGAATCAATATCCGGCTGAGGAGCAGGACGCTCCGGGAAGGACGACGATGTTTCACTGGAATACGATCGGGCAGACGGTGATCCGGCCGCACGCCGCCAGTCCGCGGGTTTATAGGCTGAAAAACGGTTCCCTGATTGCCGCGGCTGAGACAAGAGAAGGCATCCGGGTATTCTCCACGGACGACGACGGCGTCAGCTGGCGCGATGCGGGCCCCGGGAGCTTTACCCCGGACCTCGCCTGCGCCAATCCGGAGTTCTTTGAGCTGCCGGACGGCGAAGTCCTGCTCGCCCACCGCGCCGTCGGAAAGCGGGAGAACGGATTCTACACCTCGATCCGCGTGAACATCGGGGATGGGCGATCGTTTCGTCCCCATTCCGTCGTTGCCGAGTACACGGAAGCGGACGGCGGATTCCGGGGCGTCTGGGAGCCCTGCCTCGG